>VGBK01000036.1 GCA_016870535.1 Actinomycetota bacterium
TCCCCCACCCCGCGGGAGAACAACTCGGTGGCCTCGAAGACGGGGGTGAGCGCCAGCCCGTAGCCGTAGCGTTCCGCCAGGGAGTCGAAGGCGCGGAGCAGCCGGCGCCAGCGCCCCGACTCGGGGGGGAGCACATCGACGGTCCCCTTGGGGGCGCGGGTGGTCACCGGGGCAGATCCTGGAGGAAAGGGTTGGTGGCCAATTCCCGGGCCAGGGTAGTGGCCGAGCCGTGCCCCGGAAGCACATCCGTGTCCGCCGGAAGCGGCACGATCCGCTCCGCCATCGACCGAAGCAGGGCGGCATAGTCGCCCCCGGGGAAGTCGGTGCGCCCGATGGACCCGGCGAAGAGGTGGTCTCCGGAGAAGAGCACCCCTTCATCCTCCAGCCAGAAGCAGCAGTGCCCCGGGGTGTGACCCGGGGTCTGGATCACCCGAAAGCGCAGGCCGGCGAGGTCGAGCACCGCATCGTGGGCCAGGGCCTCGTACCGCTCGGCCCCCTCGAACTCCCCGCCGCCCAGGCCGAGCAGCAGCCGAGCCTGGGCGTCCAGGTCGGCCGCCAGCCACTCGTCCTCCGGGTGCAGGTGCGCCGGCAGCCCGAAGGCCTGCGCCGTCCGGCCCGCTCCCCCGACGTGGTCGAGGTGCCCGTGGGTGAGGAGCAGGGCCTGCGGGACGACGTTGGCCCGCCGCACCACCTCGGCGATGCCCTCAGGATCGGGGGGGGCGTCGATCACCACGCCGGGCCCGCCCTCCCCGGCAGAGACCACGTAGCAGTTGGTGGCCGCCAGCCACAGCGGAGCAGTGAAGACGCGCACGGCTCCAGGCTACGACGCTCCTTCGCGAAGCGGGAAACGCCGCCCCCCGTGCCGAGTGGGGCTTGCCGGGCTTCGGCCCGGCCTCTGCCGGGCTCCTAGAGCTCGTCCCAAGAACCGAAAGTCAGATTCTCGCCTTCACCCAACACCGGGAACAGGGTCCACAAGGGCCCGGGGTAGCGAAGCGTGTAGTTGCCCGACATCACCGAGCTATGCACCGGGGAAGAAGGATGGTCGCACGCGGCCTCGGCCACCAGGACTCCCGCGGACACGGGGTTGCCCTTGAAGTCCACCTGCTCGTGGGCGAGCTGCGCCCCGACTACCGTGGCCCCTCCCCGGTAGTAGATATCCCCGCCTGCCACCACGGCGATACCGCTCATCGAGGGATCCGCCTCGAGGTATGAATTGTCGCTGAGGTAGAAGTGGCCGCTGTTCGAACCGCAGCCACCGCCGGCGTCGAGCGACTCGATGATGATGGTGGCCCCGACCTTCGTCCCACTCTTGTCGTCGCCGATCTTCCCGTCGACCGTCCCGCCGGCCACGTAGTACACCCCGGAGGTGCTGCCCGGCCGCCAGATGCGCACACCACCGCTGAGGAAGCTGGTCCATCCCCCGGACGAGACCTCGTGGTCCGAGGCGTCACATGCGGTACCGGGGGTGGGGTCGGGCAGGGTGCCGTGCGTCGGCCCGCCGTACGCTCTCCCATTCGGGCAGAGCACCACCGTCGCGTAGGGGTACAAGATTCGCGGATCGATGCTGGGGATCGCCACCGGGGGCCGAGGGCTGGCCGGGCATGCCCCATAGGCCGCCAGCGGCGTGGTGGAGGAGGAAGCACACCCGTCCACGTTGTCCGGCCGGTTGATCTCAAGCGCTCCGTTGGCGTGGATCGAGGCGCCGTTCTCTCCGGTGAGATCGATGGTCTTGGCGTTGCCCCAGAACCGGAGCTTGCCGCCGGTGAGGAAGGCGAACTCGACCTGCCACGGCACCGGCACCCGTTCCCGCTCCAGCTGCACCATCACCACTCGCACCCGGCGCTGAGCTGCGTCGCGGCCGGGGGCGAATCCCACCGCGTAGATGGCATCGACGTTGGACGGCTTCACCACCACATACTCCCCTTCGGGAGTCGACCCCACCTGCCCGACGGCGCGGGCATACGCAGCCGAGACCACCCAGGCGCGCTCCGCAGTCGGGTCGGTGAACACCGGGGCCACTTCCCCGGTGGCGAAATCGGGATCGGCCTGGAAGGCGCGCATCCCCTCATCCAGGCCCGACTCCGCCACGTACAGCGCCTGCTGCCAGTGAGCGTCCGAGGCCACGCTGCCCAACTCGCGCACCCCTCGAGCCGACACTCCGACTGCCACGAGCACCAACGTCAGGCCCAGCAGCATCACGATCGCCAACGCCGCGCCCTCCTCGCCGGACCGCGGCGGCATCGGCTGCCCCCTTCCTCGCCGTATCCTTCTGAACCACGTCATGAGCCGCTCCTCTTCATGAACCGTTTCTGATGAAGACCTCGGTAGCCACGTATCGGGCTCCATCCACGCCCGGTGAACGCACGAAGGCCGCCAGGTTCACCGTCACCCGCCGTACCTGGTAGGGGTAGACGGAGTCGTAGCCGAAGTTGCTGTCTGCATACGACATGCCGCCGGCCAGCACCCCGTAGGTACCGCCGTCGGTCGACCGGGAGACGGCGCCGTCGCTCTCGATGGTCCAGGTGATGGTCTCCCCCGGATCTGCGGTGCGGTCACGGCTCTCGTCTATCCATAGGGTCACCGACTTGGCGTCCGCGACCACCAGCTGCTCCGACCTTCGCAGGTCCTTGGTGATGAGTTCCAGGACGGTCCGCAGTTCGGCCATTGCCCTGTCGTCCGCCTCATGGTGGCGGTCCGCCCGATTCGTTGCGACGAACACCGAGAGCATCACCACCGACACGAGAACCACCCCAAACAGGGCCACCATCAGCTCCACCAAGGTGAACCCGTGGTCACGGGCCGGAAGCCGGGGGAGGGTGGCCGGAAGGGTCATCTGTCCCATCTCCATTCAAGGCTGTGACGTCGTCGCCGCTTCGGTGGTCGTTGAGGTCGCCGGGGGTATCGTCGTGGTGGTGCCGAACCCCCCGGAGGACAGCTCCGAAACCACCGCCGAAGTGTGATAGCTCCGCGCGCCGGACTGACCCTGCCATTCCACCAAGACCGTCACGCGACGCACATCCGCCGACACCCGGCTGACGTAGCGCCACGCGGTGTACTGAAGGCCCGACATGGTCCTCACCGCACTCGGCGCCACCGCACCGCCGGCGGGCATCACCACGAGGACTTCATCGTGGCCGAGGCCGGAAGCGGCACCACTCAAGGTCGTGTGGTCCGGAGTGAGCCAGGGCGCGGCTTCGTCCACCGAGGACATAGCCAGTTCTGCCCAGCTCAGGGAGCGCAGTTGCTCCACCTGCTCGCTGCCCAACCCGACCGCAACCTGGTAGTCACGGCTTATCTGGGCTCCCCTGAGAGCAGCCGCAAGCACCGACCCCAACAGGGCGACGAGAATCACCGAGAGCCCCGACGCCACCACGACCTCGATCACCGAGAAACCGCTGTCGGTTCTGCCTCTCACGTTCGGGGCCTCCCACGGTGCGGCTTGGACCGCTCAGGGGACTATTCGACCAATCACGGAGGCACCTTGACCACTTATCGTGGCCCTCGGGGAGCGGAACCCACAGCCCCCGAGAGGGCAGGGTCATGGATTCCACGCCGGGATCCGAGGCTCAGTCCGTGCCGGGGAACACCTGGCGGGCCTCGTAGACCCCCTCGACGCCCCGCACCTCGGCCAGGGCCCGCTCCAGGTCGTCGCGCGCCGACACCTCCACCTGGAAGCGCAGCACCGCGGTGCGCTCCCGGGTGAGGCGGGACGACGACGCGGTGATGTCCAGGCCGGTGTCCCCCAGTGCGGCGGTGACATCGCGCAGCAGGCGGGACCGGTCGAGGGCCTCCACCTGCAGCCACACCGGGAAGGTCCCGGCCTGCTCCACCCCCCAATCCACCTCCACCATCCGCTCCGCCCCCAGGGCCCCGATGTTGGTGCAATCCGCCCGGTGCACCGAGATCCCCCGTCCCACCGTAACGAAGCCGACGATGTCGTCGCCCGGCACGGGGGCGCAGCAGCGCGCCAGGCGCACCCACATGTCCTCCTGCCCCTCCACGATGATGCCTTTGCCCAGCGGCCGCTCTCGCTCCGCCGCCGGCAGTTCGAAGCCCTCAGCCGGCTCCTCCGGGACCTCCGCCGTGGGGCGCACCAGGCGCACCAGGCGGGCCACCACCGTCGCCGCCTGGGCCGAGCCCTCCCCCACCGCCTGGTAGAGGCTCTCGAGGTCCTGGAAGCCGAGGGAGGCGCCCACTTGTGTCAGGGCCTCGTCGCGCGCCACCGCGGTGAGGCCCAGACCCTCCCGGCGCAGGAGGCGGGCCACCTGCTCCCGCCCCTCGGCGGCGGCCACATCGCGCCGCTCCCGCAGGAACCACTGCCGGATCTTCGCCGCCGCCCGGGTGGTGCGCACGAACCCGAGCCAGTCGCGGCTCGGCCCGTGGTCCTCGGACCGCGAGGTGAGGATCTCGACGATGTCGCCCGACTCCAGGCGGGTGCTCAGCGGCACCAGACGGCCGTTCACCCGGGCGCCGGTGCAGCGGTGGCCCACCTCGGTGTGCACCGCATAGGCCAGGTCGACCGGGGTGGCCCCCCGGGGCAGGCTCTTCACCTCGCCTTTGGGGGTGAGTACGAACACCTCGTCCTGGTAGAGGTCGAGCTTCAAGTTGGCCAGGAACTCCTCGGGGTTCTCGTACTCGTGGGGCAGGGCGCTGATCGAGCGCACTCCCTCGACCTCCTCAGGGGAGGTTCCCTCCTTGTACACCCAATGGGCGGCGATCCCCCGTTCGGCGCGTTCGTGCATCTCCTCGGTGCGGATCTGCACCTCGATGGGCTTGCGGTCGGGCCCGAGCACCGTGGTGTGCAGGCTCTGGTAGAGGTTGAACTTGGGCATGGCGATGTAGTCCTTGAACCGCCCTTGCACCGGCGGCCAGTGGGTGTGCACCATGCCCAGCGCGGCGTAGCAGTCGGCCACCCGCTTGGTGATGATCCGTATGCCGATGAGGTCGTGGATCTCCTCGAAAGGGCGCCCGGCGTCGACCATCTTGCGGTAGATCGAGTAAGCGTGCTTGGGGCGGCCGCTCACCGTGGCGGCGATGCGCTCACCGGCCAGCAGGCGCTCCACCTCGCCGATGAACTCCTCGATGTAGGCGTCGCGCTTGGAGGCTCGGGTGCGCAGCAACTCCTGGATCTCGGCGTGCCGGGGCGGGTAGAGGATGGCGAAGCAGCGGTCCTCCAGTTCGTGCTTGATGCGCTGCACCCCGAGGCGGTGGGCCAGGGGGGAGTACACCTCCAGCGTCTGGGCGGCAATGCGCTGCTGCTTCTCGGCAGGCAGGGCGTGCAGGGTGCGAACGTTGTGCAGCCGGTCGGCCAGTTTGATCAGCAGCACCCGAACGTCCCGGGCCATGGCGATGACCATCTTGCGGATGGTGGCCGCCTGCGCCTCCTCGAGGTTGCTGAAGCGGATCCGGTCGAGCTTGGTCACCCCGTCGATCAGGTCGGCCACCGCGTCGCCGAACTCGGCACGCACCTCGTCGAGAGTCAGGTCGCTGTCCTCGAGGGCGTCGTGCAGTAGCGCGGCCGCCACCGTCTCGGCGTCGAGCCCGTACCCGGCCAGGATGCGGGCCACCGCCAGCGGATGGGTGATGTAGGGGTCGCCGGTGCGCCGTAGCTGCCCGAGGTGCGCCCGGGCCGCCCGCGTGTAGGCCCGCACCAACAACTCCTGGTCGCCGTGCGGGAAGTGCCGGCGGAACTCGGCGAGGACCGGTTCGATCTCGGACAGGGCGGCGTCGTCGGCGGCCGCCACCGCTCCGCCGTCGCTCATCGTGGGCCACCTCCCGCCACTCCGAGGGGACCGACACCGTCGCGGCAGAGGTCCGAGACACCCATCTCCGGATTGTACGACGGCGGGCCGGCCGACCGGGGCCGGCTCAGCGGTGGCGCCGCCGCTTGCGCGGCGGGCGGGGCACGGCCCCGGTGGCCGCGGGCAGGGCCGCAGCCGCCTCCGGCTCCGGGATGATCTCAGGCTCCCGGGCGGCGTACTCGTCCTCGACTCCCTTGCGGCCCAGGCGCCGGCGAATGCGCTGCCAGTGCTCCTCCCTCTCCTTCCACACCGCCAGCAACTCGGCACAGAGGAAGATCGAGGAGTAGGTGCCGGCAGCCACACCGATGAACAGCGCCAGGGCGAACTCGCGCAAGGTGGTCGCTCCCAGCAAGGCCGAGCCGATGAAGAGCAGGCTGCCGATGGGCAGCAGGCTGGTGAACGAGGTGTTGATGGAACGCATCAGCACCTGGTTCACCGACATGTTGACGATGGCCGAGAGGGTCTGCCGGTCGCTCCGCTCCGAGATGTTCTCGCGGATCTTGTCGAACACGACCACGGTGTCGAAGAGCGAGTAGCCCAGGATGGTGAGCAGGGCGATCACCGTCGCCGGCGTGACCTCGAAGCCCACCAGGGCGTAGATGCCGGCCGCGAGGAGCAGATCGTGACCCAGCCCCACCAGCGCCAGCAGCGCCATCTTCCACTCCAGGCGCCACCACATGTACAGGGACACCAGTATCAGGAACACCACGAGGGCCCGCATCGCCGCTTCGGTCACCTGGCGCCCGAAGGTCGGGCCCACCGTCTGGCGGCTGATCTCATCGAGGTCGTCGATGCCCACGACGGCGGCCACCGCCGCCACCATGCGGTCCTCCAGATCCGGGGTGAGCTCGCCGGTCTGCACCCGAAAGCCCTTCTCCCCGGCGGCCTCGGTGATCTGCACCTTGGCCCCGGCCAGGCCCAGCCTGCCCAGGGCGCCGCGGATCTCCGACAGCGAAGCCTCCGCCGGGTTCTTGCCCTGGATGACCGACCCGCCGATGAAGTCCACGCTCAGGTTCAGCCCGCGGATCCCCAGTGCCAGGGCGGAGACCACCATGAGCGCGGCCGACAGCATGAACCACCGGCGGCGCCGGCCCACGAAGTCGAAGTGGGTGGTGCCCCAGTAGAGACGCCGCGCCAGGTTCATGCCGTCTCCTCCCGGGCCGTGCCCACCGCTCGCCGGATGCTGAACCAGCCCCTCTCACCCAGCGGGGTCATACCCAGCAACGCCACCGCCGGCTGGGTGAAGATGCGTGCCACCAGCACGTTCACCACGGTGGCGATGCCCAGGGCCAGAGCAAAGCCCTTCACCGCACCCACCGCCAGCATGAACAACAGCGCCGCGGCCGCCAGCGCCACCACGTTCGCGGCGAAGATGGTCCGAAAGGCCCGGCCGAAACCGTGGTCGATGGCGGCCCGCAGCGAGCGGCCGGCGCTCACCTCCTCCTTGATGCGCTCGAAGTAGAGGATGTACGAGTCGGCGGTGATTCCGATGGACACGATGATCCCGGCCACCCCCGCCAGAGTCAGGCTCACCCCCTGGGTCTCCCCGAGGAGAGAGAAGATCACCAGCAGCAGCGAGGCGAAGACGGTCAGGCCCACCAGGTTGACCAGGCCCAGGGCCCGGTAGTAGGCCAGCATGGCCAGGGCCACCAGGCCGAGCCCGGCCAGGCCGGCCGCCAGGCCTGCCTGGAGCGAGTCGGCCCCCAGCGTGGCCGAGACCGACTGCACGCTGGGCTGTTCGAAGGCCACCGGGAGGGCGCCGTAGCGGAGCACCACCGAGAGGTCGCGCGCCGCCTGCTCGGGGTTGCCGCCGGTCCCCATGGTGATCACCGCCCGGCCGCCGCTGATACCGGTGTCGGGCCCGATCTCGGGAGAGATCTGGGGAGCGGACTGCACCAGCCCGTCGAGCACGATGGCGAATCGCCTCCGGGGGTCGCCCGGCGAGTAGGCGGCGAGTTCCTTGGTGACCTGCTCGAACTTGGCCGCGCCCTCCCGGTTGAACTCCAGGGAAACCACCCACTCCCCCACCCCGCCGGTGCTCACCCCGAAAGGCACACCTCCGGCCCCTCCCCCCGACTGGCTGAAGTCCGGCTGGGCGTCGGCCAGATCGCCCCCCAGCACCCGAGCCGGCGCCAGGGCGAAGACCTCGCCGGTCCGGGGATCGGCCAGCCAGGCCTCCTTGGTCGGGTCGTCGCTGAGGGTGATGCCCAGGGTGCCGTCCACACACCCCGGCTGGTCGGAAAGGGGCGGCGGGGCGTCGTCCGGGTCGTCGGGGTCGTCCACCACGCAGATCGCGATGCCGGGGGGAAGCACCGGCGTCAGGTCGGGCGGCGTGGGCGGCGCAGTGGTCGTCGTCGTTGCCGGCACGGTGGTGGTGGTCTCTCCAGAAGTGGTGGTCGTGGCGCCCTCGCCGGAGGTAGTGGTCGTGGCGCCCTCGCCGGAGGTAGTGGTCGTGGCATCGGTGGTGGTCGTCGTCGACTGCTCGTGCTGGATGGCGGCGGCGAGCAGCGGGCTGATGCCGAGGCTGACTTCGAGAACGGGCCGAAAGGCCAGTTGGCCGATCTTGCCCACCGCGTCCAGGGCGCGCTGGCGGCTGGTCACCCCGGGGAGCTGGACTTCGATGCTGCGCAGGCCGGTCACCGCGATCTCGGGCTCCTGGACGTCCCCGAGGGCCTCGATGCGGCGGCGCATGATCTCCGCCGCCTTCTCGAGCACGTCGGGATCGGTGCCGTCGGGTGCCTCGAGCAGCACCGAGAAGCCCCCGCGCAGATCCAGGCCCAGCTTCGGTCGGACCCCGAGAACCTGGGTGACCACGAGCGAGCCCCAGGAGACCAACAAGGTCAGGGCGAGAGTGATGAGCGCGGCGCGCCGCGACATGCTCTATCGGCCTCTCGGTCTCACCTTGTGGGCCAGGGCCCGACGCGCCACCCGCAGCTTGCCCCCGCCTTCGACCTGGAGCACGGCGGTGTCGGTCTCCTCATCGAAGTACTCGATGGTGCCGTAGATGCCGCCGATGGTCTCCACCTCGTCGCCGACGCCCAGCGACGACTGCAGCTCCTGCTGCCGGCGGGCCCGCGTGCGCTGCGGCCGCACCAGGAGGAAGTAGAAGAGGCCCCCGATGACCACCGCGTAGATCACGATGGTGAAGATGGCGCTGCCCCCCGAGCCGCCGCCGGTGGTGTCGCCGGGGGCAGTGGTGGTGCTGCTCGACTGCGGCACGCACGCCGCGCTCAGCAGGGCGAGAGCGGCTACCAGGGCGAACAATCCCAGGCGGCGGACGAAGGCCCGGGCACGGCACTTGGACATTGATTCCTCCGAGGGGTCCGGCAGCCATCGCGCCCGCCGGGCGGGCGCGGGCCGGATCATGGTAGCGGCCCGCGCCGTCCTCGGGTGCCGCGCTCGCCCCGCACCGCGTCGCGATAGGCGTCGAAGGCCCCGGCGGCGACAGCCCGCCTCGCCCCTTCGAGGACGGCCAGGGTGTAGGTGAGGTTGTGGATGCTGAGGAGGCGGTGGCCCAGCATCTCCCCCGTCACCCGCAGGTGCCGCAGGTAGCCGACGGAGTAGCGCCGGCAGGTGAGGCACGGGCAGGCGGCATCTATGGGCCCCCGCTCCCGCGTTGCCTCGGCTCGCCGCACCGAGAAGTCCCCCAGCCGCGACAGCACCTTGCCGTGGCGGGCGAGGCGGGTAGGCCAGACGCAGTCGAACAGGTCGCAGCCCTGCCCGACGGCGTCGAGCACCCCCTCCGTGTCGCCCAGGCCCATCAGGTAGCGCACCCGGTCCGGCGGCAGCGCCCCGAGAGCCGCCTCCAGAGCGCCCCGCCGCTCCTCCGGGGACTCCCCCACCGCCAGGCCTCCGATGCCGAACCCGGGGAACCCCAGGGCGGCGGTGGCCGCGGCGCTCTCGGCGCGCAGGCCGGGGTCGGTGCCTCCCTGCACGATGCCGAAGAGAGCCTGATCGGGCCGACGGTGGGCGCGGCGCGCCCGCTCCGCCCACCGCAGCGTCCGCTCCATGGCCCGCCGTGCCTCCGGAAGCGGCGCGGGCAGCGCCACCGGGACGTCGAGCATCATGGCGATGTCGGGGCCGAGGATCTCCTGCACCGTCACCGCCCCCTCGGGCGTCAGGCGCACCGCGGCGCCGTCGTAGGTGGAGCGGAAGGCCACCCCGTCCTCGTCCACCCGGGGATGCAGGGAGAGCACCTGGTAGCCCCCGGAGTCGGTGAGGATGGGCCCTTCCCACGCCATGAACCGGTGCAGGCCCCCCAGGGAGGCCACCGTCTCCGCCCCCGGGCGGAGCATGAGGTGATAGGTGTTGGCCAGCACCATCGCCGCCCCGGCTTCACCTAGGTCCCGGGCGTCCAGGGTCCGCACCGTGCCGCGCGTCCCCACCGGCATGAAGGCGGGAGTGGCCACCGGCCCGTGCGGGGTCTCCAGCACCCCGGCCCGGGCGGCGCCATCCCGATGCTCCACCCGGAAGTGAACGGCGTCGCTCAAGGGGCCCTCCCCGCCAGCATGGCATCCCCAAACGACAAGAAGCGGTAGCCGCGCTCCAGCGCCGCCCCGTAGGCCTCCCGCCAGCCCTCCCCCATGAAGGCGGCCACCAGGACGACCAGGGTGGAGCCGGGCACGTGGAAGTTGGTGACCAGCAGGTCCACTACCCGGAAGGCGTAGCCGGGGGTGATGAACAGGCTCGTCTCGCTGCGTCCCGGCCGGAGGCCGCCCGAGGGCAGGGCGGCGCTCTCCAGGGCGCGCACCACGGTGGTGCCCACCGCCACCACCCGCCCGCCCCGGGCACGCGCCACCGCCACCGCCTCCACGGTGGCGGCGGGCACCTCGTACGCCTCCCGGTGCATGCGGTGCTCCTCGAGGCGGGCCGCGCTGATGGGACGGAAGGTGTCGACCCCGATGTCGAGGTCCACCGCGGCGAGGGCGATGCGGCGCGCCGCCAGGCCCTCCAGTACCTCGGGGGTGAAATGCAGCCCGGCGGTGGGAGCGGCCGCCGACCCGGCGCCGGCGGAGTACACCGTTTGATAGCGCTCGGGGTCGTCCAGGCGACCCCGGAAGTACGGGGGAAGGGGCACCTCGCCCCACCGGGCCAGGCTCTCCTCCAGGGGCCGCCCGCCGGTGTCCAGTTCCAGCAGGGCCTCTCCGCCGCCCGGGTTCTCCACCACCGTGGCCACGATCTCCCCGAACCGCAGGCGGGACCCCGGGCGCAGGCGGCGGGCGGGGCGCACCAGGGCCTCCCACCGCCCTCCATCGGCGGGGCGCAACAACAGGGCTTCGGCCCGCCCGCCGCCGCCCTCCCGGTGGCCGCGCAGGCGGGCGCGCCGCACCCTGGTCCGGTTCACCACCACCAGGTCCTCGGGCCGGAGCAGGTCGGGCAGGTCGGAGAAGCGGTGATCGGTCAGGCCGTCGGTCATCAGCAGGCGGGCGGCATGGCGCGGCTCCACTGCGCTCTGCGCGATGCGCCCGGCGGGCAGGTCGTAGGAGAAGTCGGCGGTCCTCACGGCGCCACCAGTTTGGGCGGTGCGCCGACCCGGCGCCAGCCGGGCCGGGCCCGCCGCCCTAAAGCAGCGTCCCCTGGCTGTCGGGCGGCGGCGGCTCGATCCCCAGGTGGCGGTAGGCCAGGGCGGTGGCGATGCGGCCTCGCGGGGTGCGCTGCAGGAGCCCCTGCTGGAGCAAGAAAGGCTCGTAGGCGTCCTCCACCGTCTCCGGCTCCTCCCCGACGGCGATGGCCAGGGTGGACAGCCCGACCGGGCCCCCGCCGAACTTCACCACCACCGCCTCCAGGATGGCCCGGTCCACCCCGTCGAGGCCCGCCCGGTCTACCTCGAACACCTCCAGGGCCCGTCGCGCCGTGGCCCCGTCCACCCGGCCCTCGGCCCGCACCGCGGCGAAGTCGCGCACCCGGCGCAGCAGGCGGTTGGCCACCCGCGGGGTGCCGCGGCTGCGAGTGGCGATCTCGCTCCGGCCTCCGGAGTCCACCTCGATCTCGAGGATGCCGGCGGAGCGGCCCACCACCGCCTCGAGTTCGTGGGCCGGGTAGTAATCCATGCGGGCCACGTAGCCGAAGCGATCCCGCAGGGGCGCCGACACCCGGCCCACCCGGGTGGTGGCGCCGATGAGGGTGAAGCCGGGGAGATCGAGGCGGATCGACCGGGCGGCCGGGCCCCGGCCCACCACGACATCCAGCTGGAAGTCCTCCATGGCCGAGTAGAGCACTTCTTCCACCGCCCGCGGCAGGCGGTGGATCTCATCGATGAACATCACGTCGCCCCGCTCGAGGTTGGAGAGAATGGCCGCCAGGTCGCCGGCCCGCTCCAGGGCCGGGCCGGCCGTGGCCCGAAACTGCGCCCCCATCTCGCCGGCCACGATGGCCGCCATCGTGGTCTTGCCCAGGCCGGGCGGGCCCGAGAAGAGGAGGTGGTCCACCGGCTCCCCCCGCCCCGCCGCCGCCTCGATGAGAATGGCCAGCCGCTCCTTCAGGTCCACCTGGCCGACGAACTCGTCCATGCGGCGCGGCCGCAGCCCGGCTTCGAAGGCGGCCTCATCGGGCCGCAGCACCCCCGAGAGCAGCCCCTCGTCTCTCATCGCTTCCCCAGCCGCTGCAGGGCGGCGCGCAGCAGCGCCTCGACCTGGCCGTCGGCCGGCAAGCCCTCCAGGGCACCGCGGATCTCCGCCGGCTGATAGCCCAGGCCTTCGAGGGCGCCCCGCACCTCCGCCAGGCTTCCCGCCCCCGGCAACTCGGGGAGGTCGGGCATCTCGAACCGGGCCCGCAGGTCGAGGATGAGCCGCTGGGCGGTGCGCTTGCCCACCCCCGGCACCACGGTGAGGGCGTCGGCATCGGCGGTGACGATGGCCCGCCGCAGGTCGGCGGGGCGGAGGTGGCCCAGCACCGCCAGCGCCAGCCGGGGCCCGACGCCGCTGGCGCCGAGCAGCACCCGGAACAGGTCGCGCTCCTCGGCGGCGGGGAACCCGTAGAGGGCCACCCCGTCCTCGCGCAGGTGGAGGTGGGTGTGCACCACCACCGACTCCCCCACTGCCGGGAACTCGGCCAGGGCCCGGGGGCTGGCCAGCACCTCGAAGCCCACTCCCCCGGCTTCGACCAGCAGGCCCTCGGCGCCCTTGACCGCCAGCGTGCCTCGGAGGCGCCCGATCATCGTTCCGCCTCAGCCGCGGCCCGGCGCAAGCCGGCCGACTGCAGGTGGCACAAGGCGACCGCCAGCGCGTCGGCGGCGTCGGCGGGCTGCGGGGCGGCGGTGAGCCCCAGCCGCCGGGCCACCACCGCCTGGACCCGATCCTTGGCGGCGTTGCCGCTGCCGGTCACCGCCAGCTTCACCGCCGACGGGGTGTACTCGAACACCGGCACCCCGGCCCGCGCCGCGGCCAGCAGCGCTACCCCCGAAGCGCGCCCCACTGCGGTGGCGGTCTGCCGGTTGCGGTTCACGAACACCTGCTCCAGCGCCGCCTCGTCGGGCCGGAACTCGGCCAGCAGGGATTCGAGGTCGGCGAACAACTCCGCCAGGCGGGCGGCGTCGGCCGATGTCGGCGCAGTGCGGATGGCGCCGGCAGCCACCGCCCGGAGGCGCACTCCCTGGGCCTCCAGGACGCCGTACCCGGTCACGGACAGGCCGGGATCGATGCCGAGGACAAACATGTGTTCGCCGACTCTAGAGCGCGCGTTGCCGCCGCGCGGGGATGCGGGGGTGGGGGTGGGGGCGTCCGGGTCACCCGGCGACGGCGGCCATGACTTCGTCGCTGATGTCGAAGTTCCCGTAGACCGTCTGGACGTCGTCCAGTTCCTCGAGCAGGTCCACCAGCCGCAGCACCTTGCGCGCCGCCTCCTCCCCCAGCGGGAGCAGGGTGACGGGCAGGTAGGTGGCCTCGGCCGACTCCACGGGAAGGCCGCCCTCTTCCAGGGCCCGCCGCACCCGGCTCAGTTCGGCGGGGGCGGTGATGACCTCCCACTGGTCTCCCGAGGGGCGCACGTCCTCGGCGCCGGCGTCGAGGGCGGCCAGCATCACCTGGTCCTCATCGCCGGCGACGAGCAGGTAGCCCTTGCTCTCGAAGAGGTAAGCCACCGATCCCGGCTCCCCCAGGCTGCCCCCGAGGCGGGAGAAGGTGGAGCGCACCGCGCTGGCCGCCCGGTTGCGGTTGTCGGTGAGGACCTGCACGTAGAGGGCCACCCCGCCGGGGGCGTAGCCCTCGTACCAGATCTCCTCGTAGTCGGCCCCCCCGGCCTCGCCCGAGCCGCGGCGGATGGCCCGGTCGATGTTGTCGTTGGGCACCGAGCTGGCCTTCGCCTTCTCGACCGCCTGCGCCAGCGCGGCGTTCCCCGCCGGGTCCCCCCCGCCCTGCCGGGCGGCGACCTCGACGGCCCGGATCAGCTTGGCGAACAACTGGCCGCGCCGGATGTCCTTGGCGCCCTTCTTGTGCTTGATCGTCGCCCACTTGGAATGCCCCGACATCAGCGCTCCCCTGCCATCTCGAGCAGCAGTGTATGCACCCGGCGATCCCCGGTGAGCTCCGGGTGGAAGGCGGTGCCCAGCACCTTGTCCTGGCGCACCATCACCGGATGCCCGTCCATCGCCGCCAGGACCTCCACCCCCTCCCCGGTGCGCTCCACCCGGGGCGCCCGGATGAACACCGCCCGGAGCGGCTCGGCCCAGCCGGCCACCCGGAGGTCGGTCTCGAAGGAATCCACCTGGCGGCCGAAGGCGTTGCGCTCCACCACCGCATCCAGCACCCCCAGTTGCACCTGGGGGCGCGGGCCGGTGGTGGCCCGTGCCAGGAAGATCAGCCCGGCGCAGGTACCCAGGGTGGGCAGGCCGCCGCCGATGGCCTCCCGCAGCGGTGCCACGAGGCCGAAGCGCTCGGCCAGGGCGCCCATGGTGGTCGACTCCCCTCCGGGGACGACCAGAGCCGCCAGACCGTCGAGGTCCGCGGCCGTCCGTACCAGCACCGGGGTGGCCCCCGCCGCGCTCAGGGCGGCGGCGTGCTCGCGGAAGTCGCCCTGGAGGGCGAGGACCCCGGCCCGCACCGTCACCGTCCCCGGGTCTGCAGCATCTCCGCCGGCGGGATCCGGCCGATCTCGAGCCCGGCCATGGGCGTCCCCAGGCCCTGCGACACCCGGGCCAGCACCGCCGGGTCGCGGAAGTAGGTGGTGGCCGCCACGATGGCCGCGGCGCGCGGGGCGGGGTCATCGCTCTTGAAGATGCCGGAGCCCACGAACACGCCGTCGCAGCCCAGTTGCATCATGAGCGCGGCGTCGGCCGGGGTGGCGATGCCCCCGGCAGCGAAGTTCACCACCGGCAGGCGTCCTGTCTCGGCCACCTCGCGCACCAACTCGTAGGGGGCACGCAGTTCCCGCGCCGCCGCCATCAGTTGGTCGCCGCCCAGGGTCTGCAGCCGGCGGATCTCGTTGGTCATCGAGCGCATATGGCGCACCGCCTCGACCACGTTCCCCGTCCCCGCTTCGCCTTTGGTGCGGATCATGGCCGCCCCCTCGCCGATGCGCCGCAGCGCCTCCCCCAGGTCGCGGGCGCCGCAGACGAAGGGCACGGTGAACTGCCACTTGTCGATGTGGTGCTCCTCGTCGGCCGGGGTGAGCACCTCGCTCTCGTCGACGTAGTCCACCCCCAGGGCCTCCAGGATCTGGGCTTCCACGAAGTGCCCGATACGCGCCTTGGCCATCACCGGGATGGTCACCGCCGCCTTGATCTCCTCGATGCGGGCCGGGTCGGCCATGCGGGCCACGCCACCCTCGCGCCGGATGTCGGCCGGGACTCGCTCGAGGGCCATCACCGCGACGGCGCCCGCCTCCTCGGCGATCTTGGCCTGGGCGGCGGTGGTCACATCCATGATCACCCCGCCCTTGAGCATCTCGGCCAGGCCTCGCTTGACTCGGACCGTGCCCTGCTCCACCTCGACTCCTTGCCCGATCTCGGGGTCAGTGTACCGCCGCCCCGGTGGTGTCCCCCGCGGCCGGGTTCCGCCATCTCGGCAGGTCCGCGGGGGCCCTCAGTCTCCGCCGCGCGCCTCGCGATAGGCCGCCAGGTACGCCTCCAGGACGGTCGCCCGGTCGAACCGGACCGCCGCCCGCCGCCCCATGCCCGCCAGCCGCGCCGCCTCCCCTTCATCCGCCAGCACCTGGGTCAGAGCGCCGCCCAGAGCGTCGGCGTCTCCCGGCGGCACGAGCCGCGCCGCCTCGCCGGCCACCTGCCGGAAGGCGGGCAGGTCGCTGGCCACCACGGCGC
>VGBK01000037.1 GCA_016870535.1 Actinomycetota bacterium
CTGGCCACCGCTCGCGGCGCCGCCGACTCCTATCTGGAGGACCTGCAGAGAGTCGCCGCCGAGTTCGAGAACTTCCGCAAACGGGCGGCCCGGGAGCGAGAGGACACCGTGGCCCGGGCGGCGCAACGGGTGGTGCAGGCCCTCCTCCCGGTGCTGGACTCCCTCGACCAGGCCTTCGCCCACCAGGCCCAGACTCCCGGCGAGGAACAGGTCCTCGCCGGGGTGCGCGGCACCTACTTCCAGTTGATGGACGTCCTCTCCAAGGAGGGCCTCGAGATGACCCCCGGGGTCGGCGAACCCTTCGACCCCCAGGTCCACGAGGCGGTGGCCGGGGGCGGCGAGGGCGACCTCGTCGTGGCCCAGGAGATGCGTCGCGGCTACACCTTGAAGGGGCGGGTGCTGCGTCCCGCCATGGTGGTGGTGGAGTCCCGAGCGGGCGCCCCCGAGGCATCCGGGGAGAGCGAGGGGTGAGCCGTGCGGCGGGAGTGGCTGGAAAAGGACTACTACCAGGTCCTCGGCGTCGATAAGGGCGCCTCGCCGAAGGAGATCAGCGCCGCCTACCGCCGCCTGGCCAAGCAGCACCACCCCGACAACAACCCGGGAGACGCCGCCGCCGAGGCCCGGTTCAAGGACATCTCCGAGGCCAACGCCGTCCTCTCGGACCCCGAGCAGAGGAAGCAGTACGACGAGGCGCGGGAACTCCTCTCCCACGGCACCTTCGTCGGGGGCCCCGGCGGCGGCGCCCAGTACGTCCGCATCGACGACCTGGGCGACCTGGCCGACATCTTCGGCGGGGGCCTCTTCGGCGGCCTGGGCGACCTGTTCGGGATGGGTGGGGAAGGCGCTCGCGGCCGGGTTCGCCCCGCCGGCCGCCGCGGCCCCCGGCGCGGCGGGGACATCGAGGCCGAGGTGAGCCTCTCCTTCCACGAAGCGGTCCAGGGCGCCACCCGCACCCTCCAGGTCGAAGGCCCCGAAGGACGCCGTCAGGTCACGGTGAAGATCCCCGCCGGGGTCGGCGACGGCAGCCGCATCCGCCTGCGGGGCCAGGGCCAGCCCGGCGCTCAGGGCGGTGCCGCCGGCGACCTGTACGTGCGTATCCACGCCGGCAGCCATCCTCTGTTCTCCCGCTCCGGGCGCGACCTCAAACTGCAGGTGCCCCTCACCTACACCGAGGCCTCCCTGGGGGCGGACATCGCCGTTCCCACTCTCGACGGCAAGGTGACCCTGCGGGTGCCGCCCGGCACCTCCAGTGGTCGCACCTTCCGGGTCAAGGGCAAGGGGGTGGCCACCGCCGAAGGCACCGGCGACCTGCTGGTCACCGTCGAGGTCACCGTGCCCGAGCACCTCTCCGACCAAGCCCGCTCCCTCCTCGAGCAACTGCGTCGCGAGGAAGAGGGGCACAACCCCCGAGCCCACCTGGGAGTGTGATCATGGCCGACGAACGCCGCGAGGCCGTCTACATCATCTCGGTGGCCGCCGACCTGGCCGGCATCCACCCTCAGACGTTGCGCATCTACGAGCGCCGCGGTCTGCTCAGCCCCTACCGCACCGCCGGCGGCACCCGCCGCTACTCAGCCGCCGACCTGGAGCGCCTCGGCCTCATCCAGGAACTCACCGCCGACGGCATCAACATCGAGGGGGTGAAGCGCATCCTCGAGATGCGGGACCAGATCGAGCGCCTGGAGAAGCAAGTGGCCCGCCTGCGTCGCCTTCTGGGGGAGTCGGAGCAGCGCCACCGCTCCGGCACGGTGCCCCGCCCGGCGGCGGCCCGGATCACCCGACACCTCCCCGACCTGCTGCGCCCCGACCTGGACGAGTTGCTGGGCCCGTAGGGGCCGCCTCTTCTCCCCCTCCCACGGCGGCGTGAGGGGGCTGGGGGGAGGGAAGCAAAGGGCGCGCCTGAGGCCTGCCTGTGCAGCAACCCCCTCCGGCGGCTCCCAAAGCCTCGCCGCCACCTCCCCCGCCTCTTCTCCCCCTCCCGCGGCGGCGGGAGGGGGCCGGGGGGAGGGTTGCTGAGGGCGCGGAGGAGGTCTGCTTGTTCGGCTTCCCCCTCCGGCGGCTCCCAAAGCCTCGCCGCCACCTCCCCCGTCCCCACGGGGGAGGAAGCCACGAGGATGCGGCACTACCCCCGCCGCACCTCGCAGATCGGGACCGGCTCGTCGATGCCTTTGAGGGTCGCCGGCCACACTTCACCCCAGACCACCCCCGGGATGGCCCCCGCCCGGTCCCGCACCTCGCCGGTCACCAGGGCATGCCCCCCTTCCGCCTCTCCCACCACCCGGGCGGCCACGTTGACCACATCGCCCAGCACGTCGTCGGCCATTACCACCACCCGGCCCGCGTGCTGCCCCACCCGCAGGCGCAGCGGCTCGGGAGCAGCCTCCAGGAGATCCAGTCCGGCGAGCACTGCCGCCCGGGGGTGCGAAAAGGTGAGGAGATGCCCGTCTCCGAGGCGCTTCACCACCCGGCCGCCCCGGCCGGCCACCAGATCGTCCACCACGGCGTAGTGGCCGCCCAGAAGGCGGCTCGCCGCCCCGTCACCCTCCGCCCGGGTGAAGGTGGTGAACCCCTCGAGATCGGTGAAGGCGACGGCGAGGTCGGGGCCGGTGGCCGGGAGCTCGGGTGGGCCGGCCTCGCTCTCGCAGCACAGCACCTCCACCGAACTCACCCCCAGGTCGGCCAGGAGCGACGGCCGCTCCCGGATCTCCCGAGCGCGCTGCTGCAGCCTCCGCAGCAGGTCGAGCGGGTCGGCCTCAGGGTCGTCCAGCCAGGCGTCTTCGACGATCCCCAGTTCCCGCAGCCGCTGCAGGCCGCGCTCGTCGCGCCTGATGGCCCCGACCACGCCCTGGGCCACCCGGCGGCGGATCATCTCGGCCAGCCGCTGCTTGCGCTCGTCCCGGCGCACGAGGCCACGGTAAACGGCCCGACCCGGCTGTGCCGGGACGGGCCGTCGGGGTCCTCGACGTCTAGCGGTTGGTGATGGTCAGCTGGTCGCGGATCTGGCGGAGCAGCAGGACCTCCTCGGAGGGCTCAGGCGCCGCCTCCGGGGCCGCAGTCTCTGCCTCGGCCCGGCGCGCCCGCCACATGTTGTAGGGCTTCACGATGAAGAAGAACACTGCCGCTGCCACCAGCAGGAAGTTGACCAGCACGGTGATGAACTGGCCGTAGGGGATTGCGGCTTCATTCAGGGTGAAAGTGAGGCCCTGGAACGACGGCTGGCCGAAGATGGCCGCGACCAGGGGCATGATCAGGAAGCTGACCAGGCCCCCCACCACCGTGGCGAACGCGCCCGCGATGATGAAGGCGACCGCCAGGTCGATCAGATTCCCTCGTGTGATGAAGTCCTTGAACTCCTTGAGGATCTTCACTCCATTCCTCCCACTAGACGAGACGGCGGGATAGTAGGGACCACGCCCCGCCCGCGCCCCGCCGATTCGCTCATCCCGGGACACCCCGACGCCGATGACCCCACCCGTGGATTCCACCGCCGACCTGCGGGTCCTGTTCCGCTCGCGCCACCCCCTCCTGGTCGTCGAGGCAGCCGACGAGGGCCGCCTGCTCACCCTGGTGCGCCGCGTCGCCGCCGAGGCGAGCCTGCCGGTGTGGACCTGGACCGCCGCCCGGGGCCTGGCCCGCGACGGCATGGGCCCGCAGTACCGTACCGCCGATCCCCGCGCCGCTCTGGCCTTCGTGGGCGACCTGACCGCCCCCGGGGTCTTCGTGTTCTGCGACGCCCAAGTCCTCTGCGCCGATCCGGTGGCTTTGCGAGCGGTCAAGGACGCCGCCGGGGCCGCCGACCCCGGCCAGACCATCGTGCTGGCCGGTCCGGGACTGGCCGTCCCGCCGGAACTGAAGGGGGTGGCCCTCCCCTGGTCGCTGCGGCCTCCGTCGGACGAGGAACTCGCCGCTCTCGTGCACGACCTGGTGGATCATCTCGCCCGGCGGGGCCTCACCGAGAGCCCCGGGCGGGAGGTCGAGTCCGGCCTGGTGGAAGCCCTCCGGGGCCTCTCCCTCTCCGACGCCCAGCACCTGCTGCAGCGCACCATGATGCAGAACGGCGGCCTGTCGGAGGCCGACCTCCCCCGCGTCCGCGCCGCCAAGATGGAGTTGCTGGACTCCGACGGCGTGCTGGAGTTGATCCCCGCCGCTTCGGGGACGCTCGACCGGGTGGCCGGCCTCGCCGGCCTGAAGGCCTGGCTGCGCCTGCGGGGAAGCGCCGTCGGGTCGCAACGGGCCCGGGAGATGGGCCTCGACCCGCCCCGCGGCGTCCTGCTCACCGGCGTCCCCGGCTGCGGCAAGTCGCTGGTGGCCAAGACCCTGGCCGCCACCTGGGGCCGCCCCCTCCTGCTGCTGGACCCGGCCCGCCTCTTCCGCAAGTACGTCGGTGAGTCCGAGCAGCGCCTCGAGGCCGCTCTGCGCACTGCAGAGGCCATGGCCCCGGCGGTGCTGTGGATCGACGAGATCGAGAAGGGCTTCGCCGCCGGAGGCGGCGCCGACGGAGGGGTCTCGACCCGTCTGCTGGGCACCTTCCTGCGCTGGATGCAAGACCGCCCCGACGGGGTCTTCCTGGTTGCCACCGCCAACGATGTCTCGGCCCTGCCCCCGGAGTTCCTCCGCAAGGGCCGCTTCGACGAGGTGTTCTTCGTCGACCTGCCCGACGCCGGGGCACGCCGGGCGGTCCTCTCCGTCCAACTGTCCGCCCGGGGCCACGACCCGGCCCGCTTCGATCTTCCCCGCATGGCCGCCGCCACCGAGGGCTTCTCGGGGGCCGAGATCGAGGCGGTGGTGGTCGGCGCCCTCTACCGGGCCTTCGCCGCCTCGGCCGACCTGGCCACCGACGATCTCGCTGCCGAGGCGGCCTCGGTGGTGCCCCTGTCCGTGGCCCGGGCCGAGGAGGTCGCCGCCCTGCGTGCCTGGGCGAAGGAGCGCGCCGTCCCGGCCGACTGAGCCGTCACCGGCCGGTCAACGGACGCCAGGCCTCCGGAAGCAGTCGGGCGGCGACCACCCGGTAGGCAGGGCGGTAACGGCGCGAGTAGGCCGCCGAATGGTGCACCGCCGGGTAGCCCGCCTCTCTCATCCGAACGGCGAGGTCGGTCACCGCGGCGCCGTCGAGCCCGAACGCCCCGGCGTGCTCTGCCGCCCACTCCAGGACGACTTCGAGATCCGAGACCGATCCCACCCAGCCCCGGGCTGTTCCCAGGAAGGCGTCGAGCAGGACCCCCGGGTCGAGCCCGGCGGCCTGCCCGGGGCGCAGGTGGACCCGTACCAGGGCACCATCGGGGCGGATCGGGTCCACCAACGGCTCCACCGGTCCGGGGCCCATCTCCTGCAGTTCCCGCTCCAGCCACTCCCGAGCCGCCGGCTCGCGCGGAGCGGCATGCTCGCTGCCCAGGGTCGCCTGATGCGCCAGTTTGCAAAGGTCCACCGCTTCCCAACCGGGGTAGCGCCGGGCGTGAGAGATGAGGACCTCGTCCCAGGGCGACGCCCGGGCCATGCTCAGAGCACCCACGGGATCAGCCGCCGCCGCACCCGCGCCCGATAGGCGGCGTAGGCGGCGAACCGGGTGGCCAGCAGCCCCTCCTCGAACCACAACTTGGCCCAGAACAGCCCCCCTAGAGCGCCCGCCAGCACCAGGCCCGGCCAGTTGCCGTCGGCCAGAGACACCCCCGCCGCCCCCAGCACGACGCCTCCGTAGATGGGGTGGCGCACCAGGCGATACGCCCCGCGCTCCACCAGGGCCCCCTCCCGGACCGGGGCGGGGTAGGGGGTCAGTTGGCTGCCCAGCGCCGCCAGGCCCCCGGCGACCAGGGCAGTCCCCAGCCCGGCGAGCGCCGCCCCGGCCGCCAGTGCCGCCACGCCCCAGCCGTCGCCCCACAACAGCCAGAAGGCCACCAGCCCGCCGAAGAGCGGCACCTGGGCCACCACCCACCAGCCTCCCCGGGCCACGAAGTCCTTCACGGAGCGCGATGGTATGCGACCGGCGCTGCCAAGCCCGGCGGTCGGACCCGGGGGAGGGCGCCTCGTGCGCCCTCCGTGGTGGCCGCTGATCAGGCTGTCGGGTGGTCGCGGGAGCGGGGATTGGATTCGCCCGCGCTAGTCGAGCCCGAGCGCCACCATGAGCGCCCGATCCATCTCGGCCAGCTTCGCCGGCCCCAAGGCCCCCCGCCGCCGGGTCAGCACTCGCTTCGGCAGAGTGAAGATGTTGTCGCAGTTGGCCGCACTCGGCCTGTCGAGACCCTCCTCGACACTCACCTCCACTTCGGCCACATGACCCCGGAACGAACTCGTCACCAGGACACAGACCAACGATGAGAGCAGTGGCACGGCCGATCCGCGGGTGGCGACGACCACCGGATGCCGGCCCACACCCGGGATGTCGGCATCCCAGACCTCGCCTCGTGCGATCAGCGCTCGTTGTCGGCGAGGCATGCGGCAACAGAGAAGGCGGCGAGCCTCTCCATCAACTCGTCGTGGCCGGGCTCCGACTCGGCGTACCGGCGCCGATACGACTCGACGATGGCGGCTTCACCATGGCGCTGCAGCCACTCCGAGACCGCACGGGCCACCGCCGCCCCCCTGGTGGGCACGATGCCGGCGTCGACGGCCTTGTCCAGCGCCTCGACCACCGCCTCTTCGAGCCGGGCAGTGACGGGAATGCTCATGTGGTCAACATAGCGCGGCGTGTACGATACGTACACACCCGCCCCAGGAGCCGATGACACGGGCAACGTCGGAGAACCTTCGGTCGCTCTGGCCGACCCAGGGTGGAGCCTGAGAGAGCGGACCTTGTCGCGGCGCACCGCTGCCACACGGCGAGGATGTGTCGATAGAACGCGCCCACTCCCGCCGCCATAGTGTTGTAAACA
The DNA here is from genome assembly GCA_016870535.1 of Actinomycetota bacterium. Taxonomy (GTDB): domain Bacteria; phylum Actinomycetota; class Acidimicrobiia; order Spongiisociales; family UBA11373; genus VGBK01. The sequence goes on from VGBK01000037.1 coordinate 6,867, forward strand.
TCGGCTAATAGCCTATGATGGCTACAGCATGGCACATGCGACTCCTCTTCCGATCGGACTGGCATCCCGGGAAAACCGGGTCGTCAGACCCAGAGATGGAAAGGCCATCTACGCCCACCCCAACGAGGAGTTCGCCCGGCTCGAGCGCGCCGGTCTCCTGCGACGACTCGCCCACGGCTACTACTTGATCCATCCCGCCGGCCCAGGCGCCGACATCACCTGGCTTCCTCCGATCGAGGCAATCGCCCTCGGCATCGCAATCGCCGACTACGGCCGTGCGGCAGTAGCCCTCACCGGGATCAGTGCCTCGCGGATGCTCGGCGCGTTGCCTCGCGCGATCTCGGTGAGCGTCGTATCGATCCCCGTCCGCCGACCTCCTGTCGAGACCGCCGGTGGAACCGTGGCCTTCTGGCACCGCTCCGTGAAGGGGCTCGATCTTCAGAAGGCCCGCACCGAACTGGCGCAAGGATGGACGACAACCCCCGAACAGACCCTCCTAGACCTGGCCGATCGACCGAACGCTGGAGGCCTCGCGGCCAGGGTCGCCGTCGAGTCCATGTGGGCCTTGGCGCCGAGAGCCGATTGGCACCTGGTCCGCGACCTCAGTGACCAGCAACGGCGACCGTCGGCCTACGCCCGCGCTGCCTGGGCCTGTGCGGGAATCGCTCAGGACGTACCTCCGACTGCAGCACTCCGCCGTCTGGTGCCGAGCAAGGGACTCACGTCGTGGTCAGACACCGATCCGGCGGCATATGGGATATCAGCATGATCGAGCGCACGGAAATGGAAGATCACGCCCGCTCGTGGGGTGTCACGGTGGAGCAGGTTCGCAAGGATCATCTGATCTCGCATCTTCTGCAGTCACTCGGCCCGCTGTCAGGCTTCGTGTTCTTCGGCGGTACCGCCCTGAATCGGGCCTTCCTGGAGGCTCGACGCCTGTCGGAGGACATCGACCTGTATCTCCTCCCCGACACCGGTGGGGGCCTCGGAACGATCCTGGATGGACTCCTCCGCGGAATCGGGCGCGAGTACCCGGACGCCAGGGTCGTTGATGGAGGAGCAAGGTCGGACGTGCACACCTACCTCCTCTCCACCGAAGGAGTGCAGGTCCAGCTACAGATCGTCGCCGAGCGCCACGAGCACCGCCGGCTTCCTACGGAGATGTTCCCCGTTGCCCTCCGCTACTCGGACCTCCCGGAGTGCATCCCCCTGCTCCTGCCCACTCGTGAGTCATTCGTGGCGATGAAGTGCGCGGCGTTTGAAGACCGAGCCACGCCCCGCGACCTGTTCGACCTGGGGGCACTGGAGGAAGTTAGGGCCATCACTCCGGCCGCGGTCGAGACACTGAGGGCGTTCCGTGGCACAGGGCCGGTGAGGTGGAGGTACGACGATGCCATGTGCCCTGAGCCGAGCGACTGGAGCAAGGAACTCGCGCACCAAACCGGGCATCCCGGGGAACCTTCCGAAGTGCTCCAACGAGTACGGCACGCGTTGACCAAGGCGTGTGAGTGGCCGGAAGAGGCCGACCTGAGGTAGGCCTGCGATCCACATGCTGGCCGGTGTCGGAGAGCCGACCCGAACCCCTACCCCTCCGGGCGCAGCGCCGGGACAGGGAACACCTCGCGGACCGAGTCCTCCCCGGTGAGGCGCATCACCAGGCGATCCGCCTTCAGCAACCAGGCCCCAGATGGGGACCGGCCACACTCGCCGGCCGGCAGGAAGTCCTCATCCAAAGGATGGCCCTCCTCGTCGCCCAGTGCTCGCGCCGCCGGATGCGCCCCGCAACGGCGAGACTGCTCCAGCAGGTCGCTCAGCCAACCGACGCAGTCGCCGGCTCCCGACCCGCCATCAGGGCACCAACAGCAGAGCCTCCGGACCGCCGGGGCTCCCCCGCGCCGCAGAACCGGCCCCTACCCCTCGGCGGGCTCCCGCAAACCCACGCAGTCCAGGTCCCAGAAGACCCGCGAGTAGACCAGCGTCCCCGTCATCCACGGCTCATAGGCAGGCAGCCTCACTACCTGGAAGGCGTCCTCCGGGACCCGCAGAGAAGGGCGGCGGAAGCCGTGAAGCCCGCCGGCCTCGAAGCCGAACCGGTAGTAGTAGGCGGGGTCCCCTTCGAGGAACACCACCGGCTCGGGCCGTTGCCGGACCAGTTCGAACCCGTAGCGGATCAGGGCCGACCCGATGCCCTGCCGCTGGTACCGACCGGCCACCCCTACCGGCGCCAGCGTCAACACCGGCACCAGGCGCCGGGGGGCGTCGAGCAGGGCCCGGGTGAACAGGATGTGCGCCACCGGCCCGTCCCCCGCATCGGCCACCAGGGACAGCCCGTCGATCCAGTCGGGAGAGGCCCGCAGGGCATCGACCAGATCGGCCACCGCCGGCTCGGCAACGAAGGCATCGGCCACCACCGCCCGGACCGCGGTCTCCTCGCCGGGCCGCTCCGGCCGGCAGACCACATCGAGTCCCCTGTCAAGCGCCATTGGCCCATGCTAGATCCCGCAAGAGTCGTCGTAATTGATATACTTACGCTCAGATTTGTGGAGCAAGACAACTCAATATCTGGTTGACACGGTCGGAGAACCCCCATGGACCTCAACACCTTCACCCACAAAGCCCAGCAGGCGGTCCAAGCCGCCGCCGGAGATGCTCGCGCTCGTCACCACCAGGCCACGGGCCCCGAGCATCTGCTCCTCGCCCTCCTCGGCCAGAGCGAGGGCCTGGTCTACCCGCTGCTCTCCCGCCTGGGCGCGGACCCCGCCGCCCTTCGCCGCGCCCTGGGCGACACCCTCGAGAGGATCCCGCGCGTCTTCGGCGACACCGCCACCGGCATCTCCCCCGACCTGCTGCGAGTGCTCGAGCAGGCCGAGGCCGAGCGCACCGCCATGAAGGACGACTACGTCTCGGTGGAGCACCTGCTACTGGCCCTCGCCGCCGATCCCGGAGCCGCCGGCGATGCCCTCCGCTCCGTTGGGGCCGACCGGGAAGGCATGCTCTCGGCCCTGGCCGACGTGCGCGGCGCCGCCCGGGTCACCTCGCAGGACCCCGAAGCCACCTTCAACGCCCTGGAGCAGTACGGGCGCGACCTGGTGGAGGAGGCCCGCAAGGGGAAACTCGACCCCGTCATCGGGCGCGACGAGGAGATCCGCCGGGTCATCCAGGTCCTCTCCCGTCGCACCAAGAACAACCCGGTGCTCATCGGCGAGCCCGGGGTGGGCAAGACCGCCATCGTCGAAGGCCTCGCCGGGCGCATCGTGGCCGGAGACGTCCCCGAAGGCCTCAAGGACAAGCGGGTGGTGGCCCTGGACCTGGCCGCCATGGTGGCCGGGGCCAAGTACCGGGGTGAGTTCGAGGAGCGCCTCAAGGCCACCCTCAACGAGATCAAGGCCGCCCAGGGACGGGTCATCACCTTCATCGACGAGATGCACACCATCGTCGGGGCCGGGGCCGCCGAAGGAGGCATGGACGCCTCCAACATGCTCAAGCCCATGCTGGCCCGCGGCGAGTTACGGATGATCGGCGCCACCACCCTCGACGAGTACCGCAAGCACGTCGAGAAGGACGCCGCCCTGGAGCGGCGCTTCCAGCCGGTGCTGGTGGAGCCCCCTTCGGTGGAGGACACCGTGGGCATCCTGCGCGGCCTGAAGGAGCGCTACGAGGTGCACCACGGGGTGCGCATCACCGACTCCGCCCTGGTGGCGGCGGCCATGCTCTCGGACCGCTACATCACCGGCCGGCACCTGCCCGACAAGGCCATCGACCTCATCGACGAAGCGGCGAGCCGCCTGCGCATCGAGATCGACTCCATGCCCGAGGAGATCGACGAGCTCGAGCGGCGCCGCCGCCAGTTGGAGATCGAGCGGGCGGCGCTCCGCAAGGAGAAGGACGCCCCCAGCAAGGAGCGCCTGGCCGCCCTGGAAGCCGAGCTGGCCCAGGTCGAGGCCGAAGCCGGGCGCCTCACCGCCCACTGGGAGCAGGAGAAGCAGGCCATCGCCGCCATCCGCGCCGTCAAGGAGGAGGCCGAGGCGGCCCGGGCCGAAGCCGAGCGGGCCGAGCGCGACGGCAACCTGCAGCGGGCCGCCGAGCTGCGCTATGGCACCCTGCCCGGCCTGACCAGGCGCCTTGAGGAAGCCCAGCAGTCCCTGGCCGCCCTCCAGGCAGACCTCCGCATGCTCAAGGAAGAGGTGGACGAGGAGGACGTCGCCGAGGTGGTGAGCCGCTGGACCGGCGTCCCCGTCTCGCGGCTCATGGAGGGCGAGGTGCAGAAGCTGGTCCGCCTCGAGGAGCACCTGCACCGCCGGGTGGTGGGACAGGACGACGCCGTGGCCGCCGTCTCCGACGCGGTGCGCCGCTCCCGCGCCGGCCTCTCCGACCCGCATCGGCCCATCGGCTCCTTCCTGTTCCTGGGGCCCACCGGCGTGGGCAAGACCGAGTTGGCCCGGGCCCTGGCCGAATTCCTCTTCGACGACGAGCGGGCCATGGTCCGCCTCGACATGTCGGAGTACATGGAGAAGCACACCGTCAGCCGTCTCATCGGCGCGCCGCCCGGCTACGTGGGCTACGACGAGGGCGGGCAACTGACCGAGGCGGTGCGCCGCCGGCCCTACTCGGTGGTCCTCCTCGACGAGATCGAGAAGGCCCACCCCGACGTGTTCAACGTGCTGCTGCAGGTGCTCGACGATGGTCGCCTCACCGACGGCCACGGCCGCACCGTGGACTTGACCAACACCGTGCTGATCATGACCTCCAACCTGGGCTCGGAGCTCATCGACCCCGGCCTGCCCGAGGAGGCGGCCCGGTCGCGGGTGCTCGACGTGGTGCGCCGCACCTTCCGCCCCGAGTTCCTGAACCGGGTCGACGAGATCCTGGTTTTCCACCGCCTCACCCGCGAGGATCTCGCCCGCATCGTGGACCTGCAGGTGGAGGTGCTGCGCCGCCGCCTGGCCGAACGCCGCCTGACCCTCGACCTGACCCCGGAGGCCCGGCAGTGGCTGGCGGAGCAGGGTTACGACCCGGCCTACGGGGCCCGGCCGCTGAAGCGCCTGATCCAGAAGGAGATCGCCGATCGCCTGGCGGCTGCGCTGCTCGCCGGGGACTTCACCGACGGCGACACGGTGCGCGTTGGGGCCGGCGAATCCGGTCTGGTCCTGGCGGAAGCCGTACCCGGCGGACCGCGCTAGCGTCGGCGCAGCCCGCTCCATAGGAGGACTCGCCTGACTTCCCGCGCCCCCTCGGATCGCTTCGGCACCCTGGTGGCCGTGGCCGGCGGCGTGCTCGTCGCCGTAGCCGCTCTGGTGATCGTCTTCCTCGTCTCCGGAAGGGGAGGCGGCAGCGCGGCCACCACCTTCGCCACCACGACCACGGCGGAAACCACGACCACGAACCTTGTCACGACGACCACGACCGAGCCCCCGACGACCACCGAGACGACCGCCACCGGCCCTCTCAGCGGCGACGCGGAGCCCAAGTCGGGGGCGGCGCAAGGGATCCCCTACGGGACCCTCACCGGCGTGCGCACCGCCCAGCACGACGGCTACAGCCGTCTCGTCTTCGACTTCGGCGGCACCGACGGAGTCCCCGCCTACGACGTCCGCTACCAGGCGGGCCCCTTCCACGACATCGCCGACCGGGAGGTGGCGGTGGGCGGGGCTGCCTTCCTGGTGGTGCACTTGCGGCCGGCCATGCGCGCCGATCTCAACCACCCCGACGCTCCCCTCACCTACGCCGGTCCCCTCCGCTTCGACCCGGGCGCGGCGAGCGTCGCCGAGGTGGTGTTTCTGGAGGACTTCGAAGGCGAGATGATCTGGGTGGTCGGCCTCACCGCACCGAAGCCCTTCGCCGTCGGCACCCTCACCCACCCGCCCCGGATCTACCTCGACATCGCCGACTGAGGTCTTCGCGGCCCCGACTCCGTCGAGGTTCCTTCCCCGGGGCCTGCAAGCCCGCGATCGGTGCGCGTAGACTCGGCGCAGATGCCGGGGGGCCGCGCTACACGACGTCCCGACACCTCACTGCAGGCACGGACATCGGCTGAAGGAGGCCAAGATGCTCCGGGATCGATCTGCCCGTCGTGTGATGACGGGGACCGCGCTGACCATCCTGTTGCTGCTCGTGGCGCTGGTGCCGGCGACCGCCGCCGTGGGGGCCAAGAGCACCGGCACCGTCAACGTCTTCGTCTACTGGGCCAAGAACCCCGACCAACCGGTTCCCGGGGTCGAGGTGTTCATGCGGGACACCACCGCCGGCAAGAGCTACTACGGCTGCACCAATGCGAGCGGCAAGGTGACCTTCACCGGGGTCCCCGCCGGGAACAACCTGAACGCGGCTACCGGCGCGGGCGGCGTCCAGATGTGCGTGAACGCCGACTTCGTGCGTCCCGACGGCAAGAAGATGTTCTGGATGACCTACAACAACCACTCGCTCGGAGGCGCGTGGGACGGCTTCCAGGTCACCGCCGGCGGCACCACGACCGTCAAGTTCTACCCGGTCACCCCGGCCAACCAGACCACCGTCTGTCTCGGGGAGCAAACCACCAAGGTGGGGACCGCCGGGAACGACTTCATCAAGGGCACCGCCGGCAAGGACGTCATCAATGCCCTCGGGGGGAACGACGTGGTCTACGGATTGGGCGGCGACGACAGTATCTGCGGAGGCCCGGGCAACGACATCATCTTCGGCGGCGCCGGGAACGACAGTCTGGCCGGCGACGCGGGCAACGACACGCTGATCGGCGAGGTCGGCAACGACCTGCTGGTCGGAGGCGGGGGCGCCGACTGGCTGCTCGGAGGCGACGGCAACGACACCATGATCGGCCAGGCGGGAAGCCCCGACGCGGCCGTCGTCGGCCCGGGGACCGACCGCTGCCACGCGGCCAGCACCGAGATCTGCCAGACCTGGGCGACGTTCCTGTAAGCGACGCCTCGACCGGACTCAGTGTGAGGGGCCCGGATCGGGCCTCTCACGCGTCTCCGTTTCGGGTGTTCGTGGTCGAACCCCCAGCGTCGGACCCGGATCGGGATCCTCTCCTCGACCGCCGCCCGGACGGCGCGGGGGGCCGGCCCTTCGCTCCCGCCCGCCACCTGCGATACTTGGGCCATCGCCGAAAGGAAGGCAGCCGGGGATGGACAATGAGATGTGGCGCTGGATCTGGCTGGCCCTGGTGGTGGTGTTCGGGATAGGCGAGATCTTCACCGCCGGCTTCTTCATGCTCCCCTTCGCGGTCGGGGCGGTGGTCGCCTTCCTGCTCTCTTGGTTCAACATCCCGGTTCCGGTGAGCCTGGTGGTGTTCCTCGCCACCTCGGTGGTGGCGCTGGTGGTCATCCAGAAGCTGGTGCGGCGCTCCGACCAGCGGCAGGTGCCGGTGGGGGCCAACCGCTTCGTCGGCCGGACGGTGGTGGTCACCGAGCAGGTAGACCGCCTGGCCAACACCGGGCGGGTGCGCATGGATACCGAGACCTGGCGGGCAACCACCGATGGCCCGCCCATCGAGGTGGGCGCCGAGGCGCGGGTGGTGGAGGTCAGGGGGACCAGGCTGGTGCTCGCCGCACCGGAGTAGTCGGACGGCACAACGCGAAACGGAGGAGTCATGGACCCATTGGCCTTTGTACTGGTAGTCGTAGTCATCGGCGTCTTCATCGTGGTCGGCGCCGGGCTGAAGATCGTCAGCCAGTTCGAAAAGGGCCTCGTAGAGCGCTTCGGCCGCTTCGAGCGGATAGTCGACCCCGGGCTGCGCTGGATCTGGCCGTTCATCGAGCGCCTGCGCCGCGTCGACATGCGGGAGCAGGTCGTCGACGTGCCGCCCCAGGAGGTGATCACCAAGGACAACGTGGTGGTCGTGGTCGATGCCGTGGTGTACTACCAGGCCACCGACCCCGTGAAGCTGCGCTACAACGTGGCCAACTTCATCCTGGCGGCCACCAAGCTCGCCCAGACCAACCTGAGGAACATCGTCGGCGACATGGACCTCGACGAGGCGCTCACCTCGCGCGACACCATCAACACCCAGTTGCGCCAGGTGCTCGACGAAGCCACCGACGTCTGGGGCACCAAGGTGGTGCGCGTCGAGATCCAGCGCATCGACCCGCCGCCGGACGTCACCGAGGCCATGCATCGCCAGATGAAGGCCGAGCGGGGACGCCGAGCGGTCATCACCGAGGCCGAGGGCGACAAGCGGGCCGCCATCCTGCGCGCCGAGGGCATCAAGGAGTCGAAGATCCTCGAAGCCCAGGGCCAGGCCCAGGCCATCAAGGAGGTCGCCGAGGCCGACAAGTTCAAGCTGCTCACCGTGGCCGAAGGCGAAGGGCAGGCGATCGAGCGGGTCTTCCAGGCGATCCACACCGGGGACCCGACCCCCGACCTCATCACCATCCGCTACCTGGAAGCGCTGACCCGCATCGCCGACGGCAAGGCGACCAAGCTCTTCCTGCCCATGGAGATGAGCGGCATCCTGAGCAGTCTCGGAGCCATCCGCGAGATCTTCGCCCCGACCGAAGAGGCGCCGAAGGCCTAGCCCGGCGAAGCATCCCCCTCCGGCCCTGACGGGCCTCCTCCCCCGCTGCCGCAGGGGAGGAGAAGAAGCCTCCCCCTCCCGCCCCAGCGGGAAGGGATCGGGGGGAGGGAAGCGAAGGCCTTCTCCCCCTCCCGCCCCAGCGGGAGGGGGTCG
>VGBK01000038.1 GCA_016870535.1 Actinomycetota bacterium
CCTCCCATGGCCTCCGTCAGACGGCGGGATATGGCCAAGCCCAGTCCGGTGCCTCCGAACCGCCGCGTCGTGGAGCTGTCGGCCTGGGTGAAGGTGTCGAACAACCGCGGGAGCGCCTCGGCGGGGATCCCGATGCCGGTGTCGGCCACCCGGAGCGCCAGCAAGCCTCCCTCTTTGTCCATGCGGGCCAGGGAAACGGTCACCTTCACCTCTCCGCAGGAGGTGAATTTGACCGCGTTGGACACCAGATTGGTGAGCACCTGGCGGATGCGGGCCGAGTCGCCCACGATGTGATGGGGCAAGTCGGGGGAGGGGGCAAACACCAGGACCACCTCGCGCTCCTGGGCCTGCACGGCGAAGAGATCGAGGACGTCTTCGACGAGCTCGGCGGGGTCGAACTCGGCCTCTTCCAACTGGATGCGCCCGCGTTCGATCTTGGAGAAGTCGAGGATCTCGTTGATGAGTGCCATGAGCGTTTCGGCGGACCGGCGCGCCGTCTCGGCGTACTCGCGCTGCTCGGAGTCGAGGGCGGTGTCGAGCAACAGGCCGGTCATCCCGATGACTCCGTACAACGGGGTCCGGATCTCGTGGCTCATCGTGGCAAGGAATTCGGTCTTGGTGACCGAAGCCTCCTCGGCCTTCTCCCGGGCGGCGATCAGGCTGCGCTCCGCCGTCCGCTGCACCGACACATCTCGGAAGAGGAAGACCATGCCGGCGGCCTTGCCGGCCTCGAAGATGGGGCTCAGCACGCACGACACGGGGAGGTGACCGCCGCCGTCGCGGATCAGCAGGGCGTTCTCGTCGCGGTAGACGGCGCCCAGGCGCGCCATCCGCAGGCACTCGGTGCCGTCGTCGGGAAGCGGCGGCTCGCCGGGGGTGTGCAGGCGGAACAGGCTCAGCACGGGCAGGCCGCTCAGTTCCGCCGCATCGCGCCCCAGGTAGAGGGCGGCGGCGGCGTTCGCCCGGACCAGTCGGCCGGCATCGTCGAGGACGCACAGGCCGTCGCTGACCGAGGCGATCACCGACTCGAGGCGATCCCGCTCCAGGGCGATCTCGCCCGCCGAGATGCGCCGCAGCGAGTCGTTGAGTTCCTGCATCTCGCGGGACGAGAGCGACAGCGACCGCTCCAGCAGGTAGCGGGCACGGCCCCCGTTGCGGTAGGAGTCATCGACGGCCGCGAGCAGCTGCTGCCAGGCCGGCGCCGCGGGAGGCTGCTGCGGCGTGAGCCCCAGCTTCTGCAGTTGGCGCGCCAGCAGCCGTTCCACTTCAGACCTCGGAGAGGGTGGTCAGCGTCATCGTCTGGTTGTGCAGGTCGCACTCGCCGCTCTCGGCCGGGGCGAGTTCGCCGTACGAGTAGAAGCCCACCTGCCGGGTCCCCGGGGGGAGGGCGGCGAGGGTGGCTTCGACTTCCTCTTCGGTGCGCTCGCCGAGCACCAGTCTGCGTCCCACGCAGCTGACGGCGATGGCCAGCGAGGGCGCCGGCGCGGGGCGCGTCGCGGCCGCCGCGGCCTCCTCGGCGCCGTCTACGAGCCGGTCGGGATTGGACTGCATGAGGCGCGCCCGCCAGCCCTGGGGGATGTCGCCGGCGAACACCAGGGATTGGGTGGCCTCGTCGACGGCCAGGATGGTGCGCACCAGGGAGCAGTCGCCCGGACCTCCCGGAGTTATCGAAAGAGGGAAGAGGAGCCCGGTGGCCGGCAGGCCGTCGGCTAGATCTCCCAGGTACTCGCGGTAGAGCGCCAGCGCGGGCCGTCCGTCGAGTTCGTACAGGATGCTGCCTGCCGAGCGAGTAACGAGCCGCTCGGGCCCGAAGATGTCCCAGCCGCCGCCGTAGCCGTGCCCGATGACCATGTTCTCCCCGTAGATGCCGGCGGCCACGACCCGGTCCGGACAGGGCCGGCCGGCATCGAGCACGAAAGTGCGCTGGAAGCGGGTTCCATCCCCGGCCAGGCCTCCCGTTACCACGACGCCGCTCCCCACGGCCTGGCTGATGCCGGCGGCCAGGGCGGTGCCGTTGACCTGGGTGCCTTTCGAGAGCACGAGGATCCCCCGCAGGTCGGGACCGCTGAGCTCGTGGGCGATCCGCCGTCCGGCCAGGTGCGAGTCGGCGGCGTCGGCGATGGGGGCGGAGGCAGCCGCCACGCGCCCCTCGGCGAAGCGCACCACGGCGACGGCGAGTGACTCGTCGGTCACCTGCGCGTCGAGGATCTCCCCGGCAGTGGAGCATCCCAGGATGGTGGCCTCCGGGAAGGCCCGCGCCAGTTCGCGGAAAGGAGCTGGGCGGTCGGCGTATGCGGAGGCGGCGAAGGCCAGCACCAGCGTGCGGGGCGAATCGAGGTCGGGGAAGGGAGCCGACCACCCTTCCTCCTCCCGGAAGGAACAGGTTTCGATGTGCACGGTCTCTCCTTCGGGGCAGGGTCGCGCGAAGCGCTGCCGGGCCGCCCCGCCCTCACCAGCGAGACATCGTCCGTGCCGGGCAGATCCTTGAGTCGCGGCGGCCGCCGTTTGGGCCGCGGGCCGGGGAAGCGCGGGGGCCCCGCCCCGGTATCGAGGGCATCTCCGGTGCCCGTTGCCGGTGAGGGGTGAGGCGGCGGTCCGGCGGCTCGCCGGGTCAGGAAGGAGGCGCTGGGCGGCGCGGCGGCACCAGGGCGGCGGCGGCGGCGGCGGCGAGCGCCCCGCCCGTCGACCAGGCCAGGGGGACGGTGCGGCGCCAGACGGCGAACTCGAAGGCCTCGGGCAAACCGAAGCGGTAGGCCAGCGAGGCGCCCAGTACCGCCCCGGCGACCCCGGCCAGGGTCATCGCGGGCCACGAGCTCCGGAGGGGGCGACGACGGGCGGCGGTGATCAGGAGGGCCGCCGCCGCGCCCAAGGCCGCCATCACCGCCAGCCAGGCTGCCGACCGGCCCAGGAACTCCAGCACCAGTTGCAGGGGCAGCCACACGGCGCCTACTTCCCGGCCTTGCGGTCCCGCTTCTGCTCTCGCAGGAGGGCGACCTTGGAGAAGTCGTCCACGTCGGCGACCGAGGGCCAGTCGGCGGCCCGGCGCTCCCAGCCGGGGGGCCCGGCCCCCAGGCGTCGGCCGACGACCCCGATGAAGATGCGCGCCTTGGCCTCGCCGAAGCCGGGGAGGGCGCGCAGGCGCCGGTAGAAGTCATCGCCGTCGGCGGCGGTCTGCCACAGGGCGGCGGCGTCTCCGCCGTGCTCCGCCGCCAGGTGGCGGCACAGGTCGGCGAAGCGCCGGGCCATCGACGCCGGGTAGCGGTGCAGGGCCGGGGGACCGGAGAAGGCGGCCACCAGGTCCTCCTCGGGCAGGCCGGCCACCGCCGCCGCGTCGAGACCCCCTCCCAGGCGGCGCTGCAGGAGGAGGGGGGAGAGGAACGCCCGCTCCATGGGGAACTGCTGGTCGAGCAGCATGCCCAGGAGCAGAGCCAGGGGGTTGGCGGCGAGGAGGCGGTCGGCCTCGTCGTCTCCGGTGAAGGGGAGCAGGGCGGGCATCGCAGGGAGGACGGTAGCGAGGCGGGGAGGGGCACGGCGCCGGTGCCGTGACGGGAGCCTCAAGCGGCCCCGGGATGGGGTCGAAGCATGGCCATGCGCTGGAAACGCGCCCTGGCCCTCGCCGCCCATCGCGGCGGCCTGCTCCCCGCCGCCGGCGCCCTCTTCGGAGGGCGGCGGCTCACCGTGCTCGCCTACCACCGGGTGGCCGATCCCCACGCCGCCGGGTTCGACAGCTACCGCCGCAACGTGAGCGCCACCCCGGCGGAGTTCGCCGCTCAGATGGACTACGTCGCCGAGCACTTCCACCCGGTCTCGCTCGAGCAGGTGGAGGCCGCTCTCGACGGCGGCCCCGGCTTGCCCCGGCGTCCCCTCCTGGTCACCTTCGACGACGGCTACCGCGACAACCTCACCGCCGCCTGGCCGGCGCTGCAGGAGCGGGGCATCCCGATGACGGTCTTCCTCGCCACGGGCTTCATCGGCGGGGGTGAGGGATTCCCATGGGATCGGGCCGCCTGGTGCTTCCGGCACACCGCTCTTCGCCATGCGACCCTGCCGGTGGTGGGGGAGCGGTCCTGGGCTGCCGCCGAGGAGCGCGAAGCCGTCCTGGGAGCCTGGCTGGAGGCCTTGAAGCGACTGCCGGACGCGGCGCGGGAAGAAGCGCTGGAGGCGCTGCCCGGCACCCTCGGCGTCGCCTTGCCCGACGATGCCTTCCCGAACCTGTGCCTCACCTGGGGTGAGGTGCGGGAGATGGCGGGGGCGGGGGTCTCGTTCGGGGCCCACACCGAGCAGCACCCGATTCTCACCCGGGTACCCCCGGAACGTGCCCGGAGCGAGGTCCGCGGATCGAGGCGCCGTCTGGAAGACGAGTTGGGGACGGCGGTGCGCACCTTCGCCTACCCGAACGGCGGACGGGCCGACGTCGACGAGACGACGGTGCGCCTGCTGAGCGAAGAGGGCTTCCGCCTCGGCTTCACCCTCCTCCCCGGCCCGGAAAGGCCGAGCGCGGCCCGCCGCTCTCCCCTGCTGCTGCGCCGCATCTACATCCACCTCGGCGACTACCCGGCCCGCTTCGCCGCCAAGGCCCACGGGGTGCCTCGCCTGCTGCGAGCGGTTCGATGAGCGGCGCCGAGGCCGCGGCGCAGGTTCGGGCCACCGTCGAAGCGGCGCTGCCCTGCTGGTACGGGCCGGGGTCGAGGCTGCTCTCCCTCTCGATACCGCGCCCCTACGCCTGGTCCCACCAGTTCGAGGCCGGGGCGGCGACGGCCTCGGGGGGGCGCCGCCTGGTGGTGAAGATCCCCCGGTGGGAGGAAGCCCCGACGCTGGAGGCGGCTCTCGCCGCCGGGCCGCAGGAGGGCACCCGGCGGGAGTACGCCGCCCTGGAGGCGATGGCCGCCGCGGTGGCGGCCGCGGCCGATCCCGGCCTGGCGGCGGTGGCGCCCGTGGCCTACCTTGCGGAGATCAACGCGGTGGTGACCGAGCGCCTCGAGGCGGTGCCATTGGCGTCGCGCCTCGGCCGGCATCCTGGCTCGGCCGGCAGGGGAATGGTGCTTCTGCGCCGCGCCGGGCGCGCCCTGCGTCTGTACCACGAGGCCGTGGCCGGGGCCGCCCCCGGCCGCTTCGACGGTGCGTGGCGGGCGGCGGAACTGGAAGCCCGGGCTCGCCGCTCCATGGGCGCGGCGCTGCTGCCGGCAGAGGCGTGGGCGCGGCTGGCCCAGGAAGCGCGGCGGAGGGATGGCACCCCGGTCGCCGTGGGGGCGACCCACGGCGACTTCAGCCCGGCGAACGTCCTGGTCACCGCGGACGACCGGGTGGCGCTGCTCGACCCCAACCTGGTCCCCGGGCCGCTGCTGGAGGATGCCGCCAAGCTGCTGGCCGCCCTGAGGACGCGACGAGCGATCGTCCTGACGCGGGGCCGGTGGGGAGAACCTCGCTTGCGGGCACAGGAGCAGGCGTTCCTGGAGGGGTACCGGCCCGGCGACTCGGGACTGCTCGGCTTCTTCCAGGCAGTGGCCACGGCGCAGCGCGCCGTGGAGATGGAGGAGCGCCTGGCGAGGTGGCCCGCCCCGGCCCGCGCCGCCGCGGCCGCCTTGCTGCGCGGCTACCCGGCGGCGGAGGTGCGGCGACTGCTTCCCTGATGGTTGCGGGAGCGGAGGGCGGCGGAGGCTCGCCGCACCGGCCGCAGCAGCCGGCGGCCGCCCAGCAGCAGGCGCCCGCGCGGCCCGATGGGGAGGATGGCCCGCCAGTCGTGGCGGACGCGAGTCCCCCATTGGTCTTTGTAGCCCTCGTCGCCGCGCAGGAAGTCGAACTCGGCGGCGCCTTCGGCGATGGCCGCCCCGATGGCGTGGGCCATGAGGTCGCGGCCCGGGCCGAAGCGGGCGAATGCCGGGTCGTAGCCGGTGGTGTAGAACGAGACGACATCGCCCTGCCGGATGCAGTAGATGACCGCCGCCGCCTTCCCGCCGACATCGAGGCGGTGCAGGCGCAGGCGGCCGGCCTCCAGCAGGCGACGGGCGGCCAGGTGGTGGAAGGCCACCATGGCGGGGGACCGGAAGGCGCCGGCCTGGCCCCGGGCCCGGCGCACCTGCTGGTGCAGGCGGCCCAGGTCGTCCAGGGTGCGGTCGACCTCGTCGGGGCTCACCACCAGGCGCCGGGTGATCGGCCCCGGGGCCTCTTCCTCCAGGCGCCGGGCGTAGCGGCGCAGGTTCTGGCGCAGGTTGCGCCCCAGGCCGGCCTCGTACTCCTCCCAGGTGGGGGGCAGGGGCAGGTAGGGGCAGGGGACGGGTTCGGCGTAGCGGCTTCGGTCGGAGCGGCGCCGCAGGGCGAGAGCCTCGAGCAGGCTGCCGGCGCTCAGGCCGTCGAGGTCGGCCAGGTCGGGCCGGCGGCGCCCCAGGGCGGCTCCCCACAGCGGGGCGGCCACCACCCCTTCCCAGCCGCGGAGCACCATGAGGTCGAGGTGGTCGGGGCAGGCCGGGCCGGAACCCAGGAATACCAGGGCCCGGTAGGGGAGGCCGCCGGGAGCCCGTCGCTCCTCCAGGGCGAAGGGGGCGAGGCCGAGCAGGCTGCCGTCGGCAGGGTGCCGGGCCGCCACCACCGCCGGGGGGCGCTCCCGGCCCAGGGTCTCCTTCCAGGCGCTGACCCAGGCCCAGGTGAGGAAGGGGGAGGCGGCGGCCGACCCGGCCAGCAGGCGGTCCCACTCCGGGCCGAGGGCGGCGAGGGCCTCGTCGTCTTCGATGTGCTCCAGGTACGGGATCATCGCCGGGGCGGGCCGGAGGCTCAAGGCCGCCCTCCGGCGGCCTCGCGCCGGGCCACCCGCTCCCAGTTGGCCGACTGCCCGCCCCTCAGGTGGCGGGCCAGGCCGCGCAGGGCGGCCAGGTTCGAGTCGACCAGGAAGCGAGGCACGTAGGCCACCTTGCCCACCGCCCCGCCGAGGCGCTGCCCGACGGCCGCCAGGGTGTAGAAGGCGGCTTGGGAAGCGGCTGCGATCCAGTTCCACGGAGGCGCCAGGCTGAGCAGGGCGGCGGCTCCCGGGCGGCGGCCCGGGAGGAAGAGGGCCAACGCCGCCGCGACGGCGGCGGCGATCATCCCGAAAGGCACCAGAGGGCGGAGCACCTTGTGGGAGACGATCTCCCACAACACCACCGGCCGCCGCCAGGGCCATCGGCCGGGATGCCCGAGCATCTGGTAATGGCCGGCGACCATGCGCGCCCGGCGCCGGGTCTCATCGGCGGCGGTGGGGGAGATCCGCTCCACCGAGACGGCCCGGGGGTTGTAGACGACATTCTGGCCGGCCCGGATGACCTCTAGCGCCATCCAGGCGTCGTCGTTGATCACTCCCGGCGGGGCGGGGTTGAAGAGGGAGCGGCGGATGGCGAAGACCTCCCCGTTCACCCCCACGCAGCATCCCAGCCGGGTCTCCCACGTTCGAATCTTCGACTCGTAGCGCCAGTAGAGGCCCTCCGAGTAGCTGAGGCCGTCCTCGGCGGCCACCGTCTTGCGGCCGGTGACCGCACCCACCCTGGGGTCGGCGAAGGGCCGGCCCATCTCGCGGAGGGCGTTGGATAGGTAGCGGTTGTTGGCGTCCGAGAAGACGACGACCTCGCCCCGGGCGTGCTCCATGGCCCGGTTGATGGCGGCCATCTTCCCGGCCCGGTGGGGGCGGTGTACGACTTCCACGCGCGGGGCGAACGAGGCGGCGATGGCGGCGGTGCCGTCGTCGGATCCGTCGGCGGCGACGATCACCTGGAGGAGGTCGGCGGGGTAGTCGAGGGCCAGAGTGCTTCGCAGCTTTTCGGCAAGGACGGCTTCCTCGTTGTGGGCCGCGATGATCAGGGTCAGCGGCGGGGTGTGGTCCGGCCACTGCGGAGCCCGCCGCAGCCGCGCCGCTAGAGCCAGGAGCAGCGGATAGCCGGCGTAGGTGTAGGCCACCAGGGCGACCGCGGCCCAGAACACGATGCCGATCATCACCGACTCCTTTCCCGCCGGTAGACCCCGAGGATGGTTGCGGCGATCGGGTCCCAGGAGTACTGCGCTTCGGCGGCGGCTCGAGCGGCTGCTCCCATGCGCTTTGCTTCGTCGGGATCGGCCAGCAACTTGATCAAAGCCCGGGCCAGGGCGGGCGGGTCGGCGGGCGGGACCAGCAGGCCGGTGATCCCGTCGTCCACGGCCTCCGACAGTCCGCCTACGGTGGTAGCCACCACGGGCCGGCCGAAGGCATAGGCCACCTGGAGGGCCCCGCTGGCGGTGGCGCTGCGGTAGGGGAGCACCGCCACGGTGGCGGTGCGCAGCAGAGGGCCGACCTCCTCGAGGGCGAGGTAGCGGGCGTCCACGGTCACCCGGTCGGCGATCCCCAGGTGCCGGGCCTTGGCCTCCAGGGCGGCGCCTTCCAGGTCATAGGTGGGGTAGCCGGCGACCACCAGATGGGCGTCGACTTCGGCGCGCACCAGGGCGAAGGCCTCCAACAGGTCGGGGATCCCCTTGCTGGGGCGCAGCCCGCCGAAGAAGAGCGCCACGGGGAGGCTCGACGGGAGGCCGTAGCGCGCCCGCAGGTCCCCGCCCGGGTCCACCAGGCGGGGGAAGAGGAACTCGTTGCCGTGGGGAATCAGGTGGGTGCGCTCGCTCGCCACCGGGTACAGGCCCAGGAAGCGCTGCCGGTCGGCCTCGCTGTGCAGGAACACCGCCGCGAAGGAGGGATAGACCCGCCGGGCCCAACGCGCGGTGAGGTTCCGGATGAGGGGGTGCCGGGCCTCACGGAACTCGTACTCGTGGCAGACCTGCGCCAGATACAGGCCGGCCCGGCGCAGGCGGCGCAGGAACACCTCCTGGAAGGGGAAGCGGATGATGGCGAACTGCACCACGTCGGGCCGCTGCCGGAGCAGGTACCGGGTGAGCCGCTGCCACTCGAGGGCGAACCGCACCGCCCGCCACCCGCGCCGGACCCTGTGGCCCAGGTGGCGCAGGGTGGTTCGCAGCCGGCCCGCCGGATGCGGAGCCGCCTCGATGTTGGGCCACAAGCGGAGCCGCGGCTCGACGGCGAAGGTGTGCGGCAGGCGGCCGAGTTCGTAGTGGCGGGAGGTGACCAGGGTCACCTCGGCCCCGGCCTCGGCCAGCGCGCCGCACAACTGGTAGGCGTAGTGGATCATTCCCCCCGCCCCGTCGGTCTCCACCACGAAGACTCTCACGGCCGCCCCTTGGCCGCCAGGGCCCGGTAGTCGTCGGCAAGCGCCTGCGCCTGGGCGCGGATGTCGAAGCGCGCTGCCACCAGGCGTCGGCCCGAGCGGCCCATGGCCGCCGCCTGGCGGGGGTTGGCCAGCAGCCGGCACACCGCGTCGGCCAGGGCGACGTCGTCGGCCGGGGGGACGAGCAGGGCGGCGTCGCCGTGGCGCACCATCTCGGGGATGCCTCCGACCGTGGTGGCCACGATGGGCAGCCCGGCCGCCATGGCCTCGGCGAGCACGGTGGGGAGGGCCTCGGTGAGGCTGGGGAGCACGAACACGTCGGCGGCGGCCAGCAGCCGGGGGACGTCGTGGCGTGCTCCGGCGAAGACCACTCGATCCTCCAGGCTCAGGTTGCGGGTAGCGGCCTCCAGCGCCGCCCGGTGCGGGCCGTCGCCCACCACCAGGTAGCGCACCGCGGGGAAGGCGGCGGCGACTCGGGGGAGGGCGGCCAGCATGTGCTGGAGGCCCTTGGGCTCCCGCAGCACCGCCACCGTGATGAGGACCGGGGCGTCCGGGCCCAAGCCGAACTCGTGGCGGGCGGCGCCGCGGTCCTCCGGGCTCGACCGGAAGGTGGTGGGATCGATGCCGTTGTAGATGGTGGCCACCCGCTCGGGGCGGAGGCGGGCCTGCTCGAGGTAGTGGCGGCGAGTGGCCTCGGACACGGCCACGACCCGCCGGGCGCGTCGCAGGGACCAGGCCATCAGCCGGAAGTGGAGGGCCAGGCGGCTGCGGGGAGGAGGTGCGTCGAGGGTGTGCAGGGTGGCCACGGTGGGCAGGCCGAGGCGGCGGGCGGCGGGGATGCCGAGCACGGCGGCAAACTCCAGTTGGGTGTGCACCACGTCGGGGGCGGCGGCGATGATGGCCTCTCGCACCCGGCGCCGGGCGCCGCGCTGGCGAAGGCGGCGGATGCCCAGTTGGCGGACCGGGACGCCCTGGGCGGAGATGCGGGCGGCGATCGGGTTGCCCGCCTGCTCCTGCAGCGCCACCACCTCCGGGACCACCCCCGCCCGGCGCAAGAAGGGGAGCGAGGCGGCCAGGAGGTGCTCCGCCCCCCCGGGCCCCAGCGAGTCGATGAGGTAGAGCACGCGCACCGGGGGGGGAGAAGCGCCGGGGGCGGGCACCGGCCGGAGGGTGGCCGGGGAGGTCATGGGCGGGCCTCCTCGGGCTGGGGGGAGGTGCGGTGCCCGCGCAACCAGCCGGCCAGGCGGCGCACCGCCTCGCCGTCCACCCGGTACAGGACCAGGGAGTAGGCCGCCCCGCCGGCGACGACGGCGGCAGCCAGGGCCGCCGCCGGCCCGGCCGGCGAGGCGGCCCACAGGGCCCCGGTGGCCACTACCGCCAGGGCGGCCCCGGCCTGCAGGGAAGGAAGCAACTGGCGGCCGATGTCGCGGAAGGTCACGTCGACGAAGCGGCGGGCGACGGTGAGGCGGATGGTGGTGTCGATGGTGGCCACCGCAGCGTGGGCCGCGGCCACCCCGACGAGGCCGTGGCGGGCCCCCAGGATGAGAGCCGGAGTGAGCAGGGTCAGTTCCAGGGCGGAGAGCTTGGCCAGGATGTCGGGGCGGCCGATGGCCTTGTAGACGTCGCCGATGTTGACTCCGACGGACCCCACCAGGGCGAAGACGGCGAGCAGGCGCAGTACAGGGACGGCGTCGAGCCACTGTTCCCCGAAGAGAACGCGCACCGCGGGCTCGGCGGTGATGAAGAGGCCCACGCAGAGGGGCACCACCACGATCTGGGAGTAGCGAATGGTGGCCAGGAATCCCTTGCGCAGCAGGTCGGGGTAGCGCTGGATGCTGGAGAAGAAGGGGAAGATGGCGCCCGCCAGGACGCGCCACACCGACAGGATCAGCAGTTCGGGGAGCCGGTAGGCCAGGGTGTAGACCCCCAGGGCCGTGTCCCCGAGCATGCGGCCCACGATGATGTAGTCGAGGTTCGACCAGACCGCCGCCTGGATGTCGGTGAGCATCAGGGGCATGCCGAAGCGCATGAGGGGGCGGACCAGGCGGCGATGCATGCGGAAGCGGGGCTTCCACGGGATGACCACCCAGGCCAGGATCGAGGCGGCCAGAGCACCGATCAACTGGCCCCACACCAGCGCCCAGACCCCGAAGCCGGCCACGGCGAAGGCGACCGAGGCCACGCCCTTGATCACCGCCTGGCCGATGTCGGGCACCAGCTTGCGCCGGAAGTCGAGGTTGCGTCGCAGCAGCACCACGTGGATCGCTCCGAGCGCCTGCAACAGGAAGGTGAACGAGAGCACCCGCAGGATCGGCACCACCAGGGGCTCGCGGAAGAAGGCGGCCACCGCGGGGGCGGCCAGAGCGGTGCCGGCGGTGAGCAGCACGCTCATTGCCAGGTTGAGCAGGTAGACGGTCTGCGCCGACTCTTCGGTGTCGTCGCGGCGCTGGATCACCGCCCCGCCCAGGCCGAGGTCCTTGAGCACCGCCAACCCGTTGATCGCCACGGTGGCGAAGGCAACGATGCCGAACTCCTGGGGAGTGAGGAGGCGGGCCAGCACCGCCATGGTCGCCAGTACCAGGAGCTTGCCCGAGGCGAAGGAGATGTAGTTCCACATGACGGCACGAGCCGCGGTGCGGCCCAGGGTGACGGTGTCGGGGTCGCCTACGGCGGGGGGCGGGCCGAGGGTCACGGCGCCTCCCGGGCCGGTGCGTCGGAGGCGGCGAGGCGAGGCAGGGCGAAGGCGATCCCGAGGAGCAGCCACCACGGTCGGGCAAAGTCGAGGTGCAGGAAGACCGAGGTGGCCAGCCACCCGGTGAGGGCCACCCCCACGGCGTAGGCGAGGCCGGCGTCGGCTTCCCGGCCGCCGGCCCGCCAGCGACGCCGAGCCAACCGCACCGCCCGGAAGGCTCCGCCCACCATGACGCCGAAGGCGGCCAGGCCGAAGACCCCGGTCTCCGCGGCCACCTCCAGGTAGAGGTTGTGCGCCTCCCGGTCGACGCGCCGCACCTCGATCCCCAGACCGCGGGCATATTCCTGGTAGTGGGCGGCGAAGTTGCCCAGGCCCACTCCGGTGAGGGGGCGTTCCACGAACATGGCCCAGGCGGCGCCGAGTTCGGCGGTGCGACCCCGGATGGAGACGTCGGTGGTGGACTGCACCGTGCCGACCTGGCCGAGCGTGGTGAGGCGATCGATGTAGCCGGAGGGGAGGAAGGGCACCGCCAGCGCGGCGACCAGGGCCAGGGCGAGCAGGGTCCCCCAGCGCGCCGGCCGGCGCAGCAGCATCAGGACGGCCACGACCCCGAGAGCGAGGATGCCGCCGCGGGAGAAGGTGAAGATCACCGCGGCCCCGATGGCAGCGGCGGCGCACCAGGCGGCGAGGCGGAGCGAGCGCCGGGGCTCGGCCAGGGCTCGATCGAGGGCGAGCGGGGTGAGCATCACCAGGAGTTGGGCGTAGAAGTTGGGGTCGCCGATCGGCCCGGAGATGCGCACGTCGTCGGCTCCGCCCACGATGTTCTGCACCGCCGACTGCCCGAAGCCCAGGAAGCCGGTGTCGAAGGAACCGGTGAGGAATTGGAACCCGGAGATGGTGGCGAGCAGGGCCCCGCTCCCGACCAGCACCCAGACGACCCGGCGCAACGCCGCCGTCTGCCGCAGGAGCAACCCGGCGAGGATGGCCAGCACGGCGTCCTTGAGCAGGCTGACCGCCTGGGTGCGTCCGGCGGCGAAGTCGGCGGCCACCAGCAGGGAGGCGAGGGCCACGGCGGCGTATCCGCCGACGAAGGCCGCCGCTCGCCCACCTCCGGCGGGCCGCTCGCCTCGGGCCGTCCAGCGGTAGGCGATGCCGAAAGCGACGAGAGCCAGCAGGGGCTGGAAGACCGAGGGGGCGCCGTGGAAGTCGGTGGCCACGTTGGCCAGGTTCAGCACGGCGAAGGCGGCGACCACCGCCAGGGCCCAGTCGGCACGAGCGACCACCAGCCCGGCCGGCACCAGGGCGGCCAGGGCGAGCAGCACCAGCAGCGGGCGGGGGAGGAGAGCCGCCGCCGCTCCTGCGGCGGCACCGGCGGTGATCCCGGCCGCGGCCCACACTGCCGCTCGGCGGGGGTTGGCGAGCGCGGCACCCGGATGGGCGCCGGCGATCATCCCGCCCTCGACACCCGCCGCTCGGCGGGGAACAAGGTCACCGTGGCATCGGGGGTGGCGTAGGCCTCCAGCCGCTGCTGCATGCGCCGGCGGCGCCGGGCCCGGGGCGCCCCTGCCAGGAGGGCCAGGCCGAGGCCGGCGGCCAGGCCGAGAGCCCCGCCCAGGGCGGCGGTCTCGATGGGCCCGCGGTTGACCGGCCGGGTGGGTACCGAGGCCGGGTCGAGCGGGCCGATGGCGTAGATGGGGTACAGGGCGACGAAGCGTGCCGAGGCGACCGTGCCGATGGCGCCGGAGAGGGCGGCGGCCTCCGCCGGCACCGGGCCGGTGACTCGCATCTCGGCGACGTAGGCCTCGGGGGCTACCACCGCCTCCACCCGGTAGCCGGCGGGGAAGGCGCCGCGGCCGAGAGCCGCCGCCGCTTCGCTCTGGGTGGCGGCGCTGGTGAGGATCTCTACGTAGGTGCTCACCAGGGCCCGGGCGCGCGCCGGGTCGAGGGTGCGCACGCTCTCGGTGATGCTGGAGGCGGTGTCGCCCGGGCGGGGTGACACCACGAAAGAGGAGATCGACTGGTAGCGCAGTTCCTGGCGCGCCCCGAGGAAGACGGCGGCCCCGGCCCCGGCCACAACGGCGAGGACCACGATCCACCAGGTGGACCGCAGGCTGCGCAGCAGGGCGTTCCCTTCCATCAGGCCGTCCTCACTTGGCACCCCGCCGGGCGAGGACTGCGGGGACGGTGCGGAACAGGATCTGGATGTCGAGCCACAGGCAGCGCCGCTGCACGTAGGCGATGTCGAGCCGGGAGCGATCGTCCCACTCCGACAGGCCCCGGCCGTAGATCTGCCACAGCCCGGTGATCCCGGGCTTCACGTCGAGACGCTCCGTCTGCCAGAGGCGGTAGGTGTCGGCGAGGAAGTCGGTGGGGCGGGGCCCCACCAGGCTCAGGGCGCCCCGCAGCACGTCCCACAGCTGGGGCAGCTCGTCGAGGCTGGTCTTGCGCAGCAGGCGGCCCGGGCGGGTGATACGGGGGTCGTTGGTGATCTTGAAGTCGGGCCACTCGAGTTCGTTGAGGTGGCGCAGTTCCCACTTCATGGCTTCGGCGTTGGGCACCATGGTGCGGAACTTGTGCATGCGCAGGGTCCCGCCGGCCTGGCCGGTCCGCTCCTGGACGAACATCACCGGGGCCCGCCGGTCGTCGAGCTTGATCGCCAGGGCGATCAGCGCCATCACCGGGGCCCAGAAGGGGGCCGCGGCCAGCACCACGAACAGGTCCATGGCTCGCTTGACCACGTGGTAGGCGCGCCCCTTCAGCAGGGCGCGCTCGGGGCGGATGCCGTCGAGCCAGCCCACCCCGGACCAGAGCAGCGGGCGGATGGTCTCGGCGGTCATGCGTGCACCTGATCGGCGTCGCCCACGGGGCGCAGGGCCGGAGCCGGGATCTCGGGCGTGATGCCGGCCAAGCGCTGCTCGGCGCGGGCGAGCAGTTGCTCGAAGGCGATGGCGTGCTCCGGGAAGGAAGCGCTGGCGGAGCGCACTTCGAGGTTGAGGAAGTGAGCGGCTTCCCGGATCCGCCCCAGCAGCAACTCGGCACCTTCGCTAGGGGTCTCCGGGCTCAGCACCACGAAGCGCCCGGTGGCGGGATCCTCGAACAGGAGGTCGCTGCGGCGCAGGTGATCGGCGATGACCCGCGCCAGGCGGCCCCGGACCCAGCGGGTGCGCAGCGCCCGCTGCACCTCCTCGCCCGCCAGGTCGATCGCGCTCTCGAGGCCGGCGGCGTCCGGTTCGATGACGGCCACCGACAGGGGCCGGTCGTGGCGGCGACTGCGGGCCATCTCGGCCAGGATCTCGTTGGTGGCCTGAGTAGCTGTTGGGGAAGTTCGCGCCGGTAGCGGGCGGATTGTCATGTTGTGGTGGTTGCGGGGCGGTAGGGTCCGGCGATGGGCACCGATGAGCGGCAGTCCAAGGGAACGTGGGGGTCGCTGCCTGCGGATCTCAGCGACGAGGAGTGGGGCCTGATCGCCGATCTGGTTCCTACCTACTCCGG
>VGBK01000039.1 GCA_016870535.1 Actinomycetota bacterium
CATCCACACCGCCGCCGAGTTCCACGGGTTCACCGCCCATGCTCCCTCGTACCGGCGCGATCTGGACCTGGTGGCCGAGGCCCCGGGCGGCGGTCTCGGCTCCTACGTCGGCATCACCTGGGACCCGGCCAACCGGCGGGGGATCTTCGAGCCGGTCTGCACCCACCCGGCCCATCGCCGCCGCGGCCTGGCCCTCACCCTGATGCGGGAGGGCCTGCGCCGCCTGCGAGCCCTCGGGGCCACCGACGCCTACGTGGAGACCGGCGACATGGGCCCGGCCAACGGCCTCTACGACGCGGCAGGGTTCACCGAGGCCTACCGCGGGCACTACTGGGAGAGGGCCTGGTCCGATTGAGCCGGGCCGCTCCCTACCCTTCCCCCGTCATGCGGCCTTACCTGTCCCACGAGCACCCCCTGCGCTTCGGCCACCGGGGCAGCAACCTGCTCTGGCCGCAGAACACGATGATCGCCTTCCAGTGGGCGATCGACCTGGGCCTGCGCTACCTGGAGACCGACGTCCACGCCACCCGCGACGGGCGGGTGGTCGCCTTCCACGACGACCGCCTCGACCGCCTGACCGACGGCCGGGGCAAGGTCTGGGAGCGCGACTGGGAGGACCTGCGCCGCCTCGACGCCGCCTACCACTTCGATCCGGGACACGGCTACCCGCAACGCGGCTCCGGGGTGCGCATCCCGCTGCTGGAGGAGGTGCTGGCCGCCTTCCCGAAGTGCCTGCTGAATCTCGACCTCAAGCAGGACGGCATGGAAGATCTGCTGGCCGCGGAGATCATCCGCCTCGGTGCCGAGGACCGGGTGCTGGTGGGGTCGTTCCACGACCGGCGCCTCATCCGGTTCCGCCGGGCCAGCCGGGGAGGGGTGGCCACTTCGGCCGGGCCGCGCGAGGTGCTGGCGGCGACGGCGGCAGCCCGCCTGGGCCGGCCCCTCGGTGGGGCCGCCGACGCCTTCCAGGTGCCGGAGCGTTCCGGTCCGCTGCGGGTGGTGGGCCGTCGGTTCGTGGAAGCGGCCCACGCCGCCGGCAAGCAAGTTCACGTGTGGGTGGTGAACGACCCGGCCGACATGCACCGCCTGCTCGATCTGGGGGTGGACGGGATCGTCACCGACCGGGCCGACCTGCTCATCGAGGTGCTGGCCGAGGGGGAGCGGCCGTGACCGAGCGGTTCCTGGGGCCCATCGTGCGCCTCCAGGTGCAGCGCACTGCGGCCAAGGGGCCGGCGGGGGGGTACGACCCGTCGGTCATCCTCACCGTCGAGGAAGCCTGGGTGGGCCCCGCCGGCATGGTGGGGTTCCACGACGGGGCCTGGGTGCTAGACGTCCACCACGCTGCCCACCCGGCGCGGCGCGGCGGCCCCGGCCGTGCCCTGTCCCTCGGCTTCACCGGGCACTACCGGCTCATGCAGCAGCGCTTCGGGACGGCGCCGGTGGGCGTCGGCGGGGAAAACCTGGTGGTGGAGGCGGCGGGGCGCACCTACCTGAAGGATCTTCTGGGGGAGGTGATCGTGCGCGGGGCGGAGGGCGAACTCGTTCTGACCGGAGCCCGGGTGGCCGCCCCCTGCCTCCAGTTCACCTCGTTCTTGCTGGGCGTCGACCGGCCGGCGGAGAGGGCGGAGGTCGCCGGCGACCTGGAGTTCCTGGGGCAGGGTATGCGCGGCTTCGTGCTGGGAGCGGACGCGGTAACGGAGCCGAGGATGCTGCGCCCCGGCGACGAGGTGTGGGTGCGGTCGACGCGTTGAACCCTCAGCCGAGGGCTTCCAGGCCGGCGGCGAAGGCCTCCTGCGCCGCCGGGTCGAAGCCGACGAGGCGGATCTCATCGAGGGTCTCGGGATGCTCCCGCGCCCAGGCCCCGGCCGCGGCGGCCACCACCCGGGCGGCTTCTCGGAGGGGGTAGCCGAAGACTCCCGCCGAGATGGCGGGCAGGGCCACGGTGCGGCACCCTCGCGCCGCGGCGGCGTCGAGGCCGGCGCGCACCGCCCGGCGGAGCAGGCCCTCGTTGTCCTGGCCCTCCCGGTACCGGGGCCCCGCCACGTGAACCACATAGCGGGCCGGAAGGCGCCCCGCCCCGGTCACGGCGGCGACGCCGGGGGCGAGGATCCCGTGCTCGCGTACCCAGCGGTCGGACTCGTCCTGGATCTCCCACCCGCCGGCGCGCACGATGGCCCCGGCCAGGCCGCCTCCATGTTCGAGGTATTCGTTGGCGGCGTTGAGGATGGCGTCGACCTCCTGGCGGGTGAGGTCGCCGCGGAGGGTGGTGATCCGGGTGCCGCCGACGGTGGCCTCGTCCATGCGGGGCTACGGTACCCGCCCGCTCCCGCTCTAGGCTCGGCGCATCGTCCGCATCGTCTCCTTCGACACCATCCACATCCCCGCCGCGGCCGCTCTGGTGGCGGCCGCGGCGGCCGAGGCCCGCCGCTGCCATCCCCCGGCGCCCGCCGGCCTCGATGACCCCGCCCGGGCGGCGGGCCTGCTGATCGGCCCGGCGGCGAGCGGCCTGGGCGCGGCCGCCCTGCGGGGCGGGCGGCTGATCGGGTTTCTGGCGCCCCTGACCTTCGACCTGTGGGGCGGCCCCGGGGCCTATGTGCCGGAGTGGGGGCAGGCCGGCGACCCGGCGCTGGTGGGTGGCTTGTACGCCCTGGCCGCGGCCCGGTGGGCGCAGGTGGGCCGCACCGTCCATGCCGTCACCCTGTGGGCTCACCGGCCCGAAGTGGAGGCCGCCTGGCACGACGTGGGCTTCGGGAGGGCGGTGATCGACGCCGTGCGGGACCTCGAGGCGCCCGCCCGGCGCGGGCGCGGGGTGAAGGTGCGCCGCGCCGACCGGGCCGATGCCGGGAGGCTGGCCGCTCTGGAGCGGGCCCTGTGGGCGCACCTGGCGGCGGCCCCGGCCTTCCGGGTGCACCCGCCGCCGGGGGGCAGGGTGGAGGCGGCCCGGCGCCTGACCGACCCGGCGCAGCCGGTGTGGCTCGCCGAGGTGGGCGGAGTGCCCGCGGGGTTCCTCTCGCTGCAGCCGGGGGACGAGGCGCCGGCCGCCTTGCGCTCCCCCGACCTGGTGCGTTGCGACGGCGCCTTCGTGCTGCCCGAGCGGCGGGAGAGGGGAGTGGCGACGGCCCTCCTGGCGGCGGCGCTGGGTTGGGCGGCGGCTGCCGGGTTCGCGGGGTGCACCCTGGACTACGAGTCGGCCAACCTGGAGGCGGCTCGGTTCTGGCCGGCGGCGGGTTTCTCCCCCGTGCTGCACTCGGTGGCGCGCCGGGTGGCTTGACAGCGGGCTCAGATCCGTCGATCATACGGCATCCCGACAATACGGCAGTCAGACCATACGGTGTCCCGACAATGACCGTTACGCCCACCCCTCGCCCCCGCCTCGGCCGGATGCTCCTCACCCCGGAGCAGGCGCGCCTGCTCACCGAGCCGACGCGTTCCGAGATCATCCGCCTGCTGGCCCAGCGCCCGGCCACCACCAGCCATCTGGCCGAAGCGCTGGGCCGACCCCGGGGGAGCATCGGCCATCATCTGAAAGTGCTGGAAGCCGCCGGGATCATCCGGGTGGTGCGCACCCGGCAGGTGCGGGCCCTCACTGAGAAGTACTACGGGCGGGTGGCCGACACCTACGTCTTCCCGGAGGTCGAGGGAGGCGGCACCCCGCCCTTGCTGGCCGAGGCACTGGCCGATCTGCGGTCCTCGGCGCCGGGGCCGGTGGGCTTCCTGACCCTGCGCCACTCCCGCCTCTCCGAGGAGGACGCCGCCCTCTTCGAAATGAGGCTCATGGAACTGGCCGAGGAGTTCGCCGCGCAGGAGCCCGGCGGCGACACGGTATTCGGCCTGGTCATCGCCCTGTACCCCACCCTCCGGCCGTCTTTGCCGGCCGACGATGATGAGGAGGCGGTGTGAGTTCCGAGAAGCCCGCCCCCGCCAAGGTCCCTCTGGGAGGCCGCTACTGGCGCCTGTGGACGGCCAGTGTGATCTCGAACCTGGGGGACGGGGTGGGAGCCATCGCCTTCCCCTGGCTGGCCTCGGCCGTCACCCGGAACCCCCTGCTCATCGCCCTCATCGCGGTGGCCCAGCGTCTGCCCTGGCTGATCTTCACCCTTCCCGCCGGGGTCATCACCGACCGGCTGGACCGGCGGCGCATCATGGTGTGGGCCGATGTGGCCCGGGCAGCGCTGGTGGGCGTGATCGCCGCGACGGTGCTCGCCGGGCGCCGCGGGCTCCCGTCGCCCGAGGAGGTCGCGGGCGGAGCCGACATCCCCACCAACGCCGCCGTGTACGGGGTGCTGGTGGGGGCGGTGCTGCTGCTCGGCTTCGCCGAGGTGCTGCGCGACAACGCCGCCCAGACCTTCCTGCCCGCCCTGGTGAAGGCCGGCGCCCTGGAGCGGGCCAACGGCACCCTGTGGGGGGCGGAGATGGTGGCCAACTCCTTCGTGGGCCCGCCCCTGGGCAGCCTGCTGCTGGGCCTCGGCTTCGCCCTTCCCTTCTTCGTCAACGCCGGGGGCTACGCCGTGGCCGCCGGCCTGGTCTTCCTGATCGCCGGGCAGTTCCGGGCGAAGGGCGCCGCCTCGCCCGGCACCCGGGTGCACTGGCGAGGGGAGATGAAGGAAGGCTTCATGTGGCTGTGGCGGCACGAACTGCTGCGCCCCATGGCGATCATCCTCGGCCTGCTCAACGCCCTGGGCATGATGGTCTGGGCCACTTTCGTGCTCTTCGCCCAGGAGGAACTCGATCTCCAAACCGGCCTGTTCACCGGGGCCCTCCGGCCGGTGGCCCGCCTGTTCGGCTTCGAGAGCGTGGCCACCTTCATCTTCACCCTGCTGATCATGGGCGGCGCGGTGGGCGGGGTCATCGGAAGCTTGCTGGCCGCCCGGGTGAGCCGCCTCCTGGGCAGCGGCCCATCGCTCTACCTCACCATCATCGGGGGCGGGGTGACCGCCCTGGTGATGGGGTTCGCCGAACGCTGGTGGCTGGTCTTCCTGATGATCGTGGTGGCGACCTTCACCTCGGTCTTGTGGAACGTGATCACGGTGTCGCTGCGCCAGACGATCATCCCCGACCGCCTGCTGGGCCGGGTGAACAGCGTCTACCGCTTCTTCGGCTGGGGGATGATGCCCATCGGATCGCTGGTGGGCGGGGCGGTGGTGGCCGCCGGCACCGCCTGGGTGAGCCGCTCCCAGGGGCTGCGCTGGCCCTTCTTCGTCGTGGCCGTGGCTCACTTCGCCCTGTTCTTCTACGCCGTTCCCCGGCTGACCACGGCCAAGATGGAGGCGGCTCGCGCCGAGGCGATGGCGCGGCAGGAGAGGGAGGCTCAGGAAGGCGAGGCGGGCTCACCGGTGGAGGTGGCCGGGGATGCCCCGGATGAGACGGCGGTGGCTTCCGCACCGCCGGAGGAGCCGGGCTAGACACCTGAAGGCCTCCCGCGTAGCGGGGGCGGGGCGAGGGACCGCCCGGCCCGAGTGGTGGGACGGGCTTCCCGGGCGACTCCGGTACGGGGCACCTCGGGAGTCCGCAGGCAACTCCACTGTGCAGGGGGACGTCTTCCGGCCTATGGTGGGTGTGCGGACCCGGGTTCATGACCAACCGAAGAGCCGGCGATCGAGGGTGCGAAGCCGGCCACCCAGGTGGCCTTAGGCCGTAGAGCGGTCCCTCCTTGTCAGTTCCCGGGTCCGCGCTTCGCGTCGGCTTCCCACCGGGCCCGCCGGGTCGTCCCCATAGAGGTGGTGGTCTTCACGCTTGCGGGGCGGCGGGAGCGAGCGCGGCCGGCGAGGGACTACGGCGCGCTCGGGAGCATGGTCAGACGGCTTCCCCCGGCGTCTCCTGAAGGGAGTGCCCCGGGCAGGACACCCCGGTGCCGCCCAGCCCGCAGTAGCCCTGGGGGTTCTTGGCCAGGTACTGCTGGTGGTAGCCCTCGGCGTAGTAGAAGGGCCCGGCTTCCCGGATCTCGGTGGTGATGGCACCGTGCTCGGCCGCGGACAGCGCCCCCTGGTAGACGGCCCGGGAGCGCTGCGCCAGCACTATCTGAGTGGGCGATGCCGCGTGGATGGCCGAGCGGTACTGGGTGCCCAAGTCGGCGCCCTGCCGCATTCCCTGGGTGGGGTCGTGGGACTCCCAGAAGACCCGCAGCAGTTGGTCGTAGGAGACCGCCGCCGGGTCGTAGGCCACCAGCACCACCTCGGCGTGGCCGGTGCGCCCGCTGCAGACTTCCTCGTAGGTGGGGTTCGGGGTGAAGCCGCCCGAGTAGCCCACCGCCGTCGAGTAGACGCCGGGCACCTGCCAGAAGCGCCGCTCCGCTCCCCAGAAGCAGCCCAGGGCGAACCGGGCCGTCTCGATCCCTTCGGGGAAGGGGGGCTTGATGGGCCGGCCGTTCACGAAGTGGGTGTCGGGGCTGGGGATGGGCTCGGCCCGCCCGGGGAGGGCGAGATGCTCGGGGACCATTTCGCGGGTCTTGCCGGTGCCGAAGATCATGTGGGGCTCAACCGTGGATGGGGGCGCGGTGTTCCCGCCGGGCCGGCCTCCGCATCTAACCTCACCGGCGAGCGGGAAGGAGAGTGATGCCCCTCGTTGCCGGAGTTGACTGCTCGACCCAGTCCACCAAGGTGCTGGTCGTGGATGCCGAGACGGGTGCAGTGGTGGCGCAGGGCCGGGCGTCTCACGAGGTGACCGGAGTCGGCGGGGTTCGCGAAACCGATCCCGAAGTCTGGTGGCGGGCGCTGCGGGAGGCCGTGGCCGAGGCCGGGAAGGCGGCCGACATCGCCGCCATCTCCATCGCCGGGCAGCAGCACGGCCTGGTCGTGCTCGACGAGGCCGGGCGGCCTCTCCGGCCGGCGAAGCTCTGGAACGACACGGAATCCGCCGCCGACGCTCGGCAGCTGACGGAGGCCTTCGGGGGTCCCGATTGGTGGGCGGAGCACATCGGCCTGGTGCCGGTGGCCTCCTTCACCGCCACCAAGTGGGCCTGGTTGCGGCGGGTCGAGCCCCAGATCGCCGCGGCGGCGCGCGCCGTCCGCCTGCCCCACGACTTCCTGACCGAGCGGCTGACCGGAGCCGGAGTCACCGACCGCAGCGACGCCTCGGGCACCGCCTGGTGGTCGACGGCGACCGAGGACTACGCCGACGAAGTCCTGAGCCATCCGAGCCAGCGACTCGACCGCTCCCTCCTCCCGCGCGTGCTCGGGCCGCGCCGGGCGGCGGGCGAGGTCACCGCGGCGGCGGCGGAGTACCTCGGGTTGCGGGCCGGGATCCCCGTCGGCCCGGGAGCGGGGGACAACGCCGGAGCCGCCCTGGGGCTCGGCCTCGAGCCCGGCACCCCGGCGATCAGCCTGGGCACCTCGGGCACCGCCTTC
This sequence comes from Actinomycetota bacterium, assembly GCA_016870535.1. Lineage (GTDB taxonomy): Bacteria > Actinomycetota > Acidimicrobiia > Spongiisociales > UBA11373 > VGBK01. The sequence continues at coordinate 7,344 of VGBK01000039.1, forward strand.
ATGAGCTCGGCGACGCGGCCGGTGGATGCTTCCGGGGACGTGGCGGGCTTCGCCGACGCCACCGGGCGGTTCCTGCCCCTGGCGTGCACGCTGAACTGCACCCTCGCCGTCGACCGCATCGCCGGCTGGCTCGGGTTGGAGCGGGACGCCGCGGCGGCGAGCACCGGGGTGGTCGTGCTGCCCTACTTCGACGGGGAGCGGACGCCGAACCTCCCCAACGCCGCCGCTTCCATCGTCGGCCTGCGGCAGGCCACCGAGCCTGGGGAGATACTGCTGGCCGCCTACCAGGGTGCCGTGCTGTCGCTGCTGGAGGCCCTGGAGGTGATCGACGCGCGCAGCTCCGGCATCGACCCGGCGGCGCCGATCGTTCTCATCGGAGGCGGAGCGCAGGGGGCCACCTGGCGCCGCGTGGTGCGGGAGTTGTCGGGTCGCTCCGTTGCGGTACCGGAGGCGACCGAACTGGTAGCGCTGGGCGGGGCCGCCCAGGCGGCCGCCGTCCTGGGCGGCGAGGCCCCTGAGGCGATCGCCCGGCGTTGGGGGACCCGCCGGGGCACCCTCCTCGACCCCGTCGAGCGGGACACCGCGACCCTGGAGCGGATCAGGGCGGCGCGCGCCCGTCTGGCCGAGCTCAACGCCTGAGGGAGGCCGGCGGCCACCTCAGCGGGGCGGGGGGCTCGCTCAGCCGCCGACCGATGTCGGGAGGCTCCATCTGATGTTCAGTTCGGCTGCCAGAGGGCGTCCCGGTTCGACGATGAAGGGGTCGTGGTTGAGAGCGTCGGGCGGCGCCGTCTGCGGCTCGACGCACAGCGCGTGCTCCCGCCGGTCGAACACCACCCAGTAGGGGCAAGCCGACTCCAGCTCCAGGCGCAGCACGCCCGGCCAGGTGACCACCGGACTCCCCTTCACCTCACCGAAGCAGTCGTCCCACGGCCCCGCCGACGGGGCACGGCGGCGAGGGGTGCAGATGCCGTCCCGGTCGCGCTCCAGCATGAAGCCGGGTCGGAAGTCGAGCATGGCCGCGGCGCCGCCAACGCGGCGGAGGAACCAGGGGTGCCATCCGCAGGAGGCGGGCATGGCCCCCTCGGCGGAGTGCACCTCGAGGCGCAGGGCGATCCCGTCGGGCGCCAGCCGGATCTGCTGGCGGGCCCAGCCGGGGAAGGGCCAGGCCGGGCCCAGGGGGGTGACGAAGGTCCCGTCGCCGTCCTCATGCCAGGCCTGCAGGTAGGCCGTACCGTGGATGGCGTGGCCGCCCAGGGTGCGGGGCAGGTGGTGACCCCGGCCGCGGAAGGTGAAGTGGCCGTCCCGCACCCGCCCGGCGTAGGGCGCCATCGGGTAGGCCCCCCAGTCGATGGGGTTCGGCCCGGCCGTGACCAGCAACTCGTGACCCTTCACCTGCAGGGAGGCCAGCCGGCAGCCCGCCTCGAGGTCGATCTCGAGGCGGGCTCCCTCGACCGCTCGAATCACCCTGCCGGCCACGACGTCCTTGTCAGTCGGCCTCGTGGATGCTGCGCATGGACCAGATCAGGGTGCGCACCGCCGGTGGCTGGGCCAGGACGGTGAGCACGGCGGCGGCGACATCCTCCGCCCGGAGCATGCGGGCCAGGCCGGGCATGTCCGGGGTTCGCCCCGCACCCATGGCGAACTCGGTGGCCGTCCCGCCCGGGCAGATGGTGGTGACCCTGATGTTCTTCTCGCGTAACTCGCGATCGAGTCCCCCGGCCAGCCCCACCTGGGCGAACTTGGTGGCGGCGTAGACGGCCTCGTCGCCGGCGCCGCGCAACCCGGCCACCGAGGCCACGATCACGATGTCACCCCCGCCCTCGGCCAGGAAGTGGGGCACCGCCGCCCGGATCGGCCAGACCGTCCCGGCCACGTTGATGTCCATCATCTCCCGCAGCTTCTCGTCGGTGAGGTCCATGATCCCGCCGTAGGCGCCGATGCCGGCGCAGGTCACCAGGGCGTCGAGGCGCCCGAATCGTTCTCGGGCGGTGTCGACCAGGCGCTGCGCCCCCCGGGGGTCGCGGACGTCCATTTCCACCGCGGCCGCGGTGGCAGTGCCGAACTCGGCGACCAGGGCGTCGAGGCGCTCCCGACGCCGCCCACCCATGACGACGGCCGCGCCCGCCCCCGCCAGGGCGCGGGCGGTGGCAGCGCCGATCCCGGCGGTGGCTCCGGTGATGACGGCGACCTTCCCCTTGATGTCGGTCAATTGGTGCTCCTTTCCGCCGGGGGCGAGGCCCGCCCGCCGGCTACACCCGGCAGCCCGGCTCGCACCCGGCTCAGTGGCCGGTGCCGAGGGCCCGCCACAGGGTCCGATTGACGAGGTTCTCCAGGCGCTCCTGGCGTCCCGAGACGGGATGAGGGTCGATGGTGCCGGCCACCACCTGCTGCTCGAGGTCGGCCAGGGTGAGGTTCCTTTCGATGATCCCCCGCCCCAGCGGGCCGGACCAGGCGGCGTAGCGCTCGTCCCGGGCTTGCTCCAGCGCCCCCTCTTCGATGAGGCGGGCGGCCACCAGGAGCGACTGGGCCAGGGTGTCGAGGCCGCCGACGTGGGCGTGGAAGAGGTCGCTGCGGTCGATGCTCTGCCGGCGCAGCTTGGCGTCGAAGTTGAAGCCGCCGGTGGTGAAGCCGCCGGCCCGCAGGATCTCGAACAGCACCAGGCTCATCTCCTCGACGGAGTTGGGGAACTGGTCGGTGTCCCAGCCGCACTGCGGGTCGCCGCGGTTGGCGTCGATGCTGCCGAAGATGCCGTGGTCGATGGCATAGACCACTTCGTGGTGGAAGCTGTGGCCCGCCAGCGTGGCGTGGTTCGCCTCGATGTTGACGAACACCTCGCCGACCAGGCCGTAGCGCTCCAGGAAGCCGTGCACGGCGGCCACGTCGTAGTCGTACTGGTGCTTGGTGGGCTCCTGGGGCTTGGGCTCGACGAGGATGGCCCCCTTGAAGCCGATCTGATGCTTGTACTCCACCACCAGGGTCAGGAAGCGGGCCAGTTGCTCGGCCTCCCGGCGCAGCCGGGTGTTCAGCAGCGTCTCGTAGCCCTCACGGCCGCCCCAGAGCACGTAGTTGACCCCGCCGAGCCGGTGGGTGGCATCGATGGCGTTCTTCACCTGGGCGGCGGCATAGGCGAATGCCTCCGGGTCCGGGTTGGTGGCCGCCCCGGCGGCGAAGCGCGGATGGCCGAAGAGGTTGGCCGTGCCCCAGAGGAGCCGGATGCCGGTGCGCCGCATGTGTTCTGCGGCGTACTCGACCATGGCCTCCAGGTTTCGCTTCGTCTCGGCGTAGTCCGCTCCTGCCGGAGCCATGTCGGTGTCGTGGAAGCAGAAGAAGGGGACGCCGAGCTTGGCGATGAACTCGAAGGCGGCATCCATCTTCTGGCGGGCGGCGCCCATGGGGTCGACCCCCGGGTCGATCCAGGGGCGATCGAAGGTGCCCTGGCCGAAGATATCCATGCCGGGGGAGGCGAAGGAGTGCCAGTAGCAGACGGCAGGGCGGAGATGGTCTTCCATCCGCTTGCCGAGCACGAGCCGGTCGGGGTCGTAAGCCCGGTAGGCCAGGTCCGCGGCCGCCTCGGGGCCGCCGAAGGGGATCCGGCCAGGAACATCCGCAAAGAACTCGACCATGCTGCTCTTGCTTCCTTTCGCCGCCGGCCCGGGCCGGCGGATAGTCACCGCGTCACTCCATAGCGCCGCGAGCTCTGCTCGCCTCCCACCCCCGGGCCCGCCCGGCGCCCGGGATCACCTTCGCCCCCTTTCCCAGCAGCCCGGCGGCCGGGGCGCCTCCGCGGGCCGTCCCCGGCCCTCTCTCCGGTGCCCGATCACCCCGCCTTCCGTCCGGCCGTCCTCAATGGAGCTCGGCGAGCTCGGTCTTGGTGGCCGTGCCGGGCAGCTTGCCGATGATGATCATCCCCAGCACCTCGTCCTTGGTCACCTCTCGGCGGTTGACCGTGCCGACCAGCTTGCCCTGCAGCATGACGCTGATCCGGTCGGCCAGATCGAAGACGCCGTGGATGTCGTGGCTGATCAGGAAGATGCCGATGCCCTCGGCCTTGAGCTGGTTGATCAGGTTGTGCACCTGAGCGGTCTCGGCAGGGCCCAGCGCCGCCGTCGGCTCATCCATGATGAGGATCCTGGCGTTGAAGTGCACCGCCCGGGCGATGGCCACCGACTGGCGCTGGCCGCCGGAGAGCGACCGGACCGCGGTGCGGAGGTTCTGGAACATCGGGTTGAGCCGGCCCATGACGTGGCGAGCGGCTTGCTCCATGGCCCGGTCGTCGAGGGTGTTCCAGCGGGTCAGCACCTCGCGCCCGAGGAACATGTTCGCCGGGGCGTCGATGTTCTCCGCCAGGGCGAGCGTCTGGTAGATGGTCTCGATGTTGTATTTCTTGGCATCGCGCGGTGTCTCGATCACCGCCCGCTCGCCGTTGATGTAGATCTCGCCCGAGTCGGCCTTGTGGGCCCCGGACAGCGTCTTGATGAGGGTCGTCTTGCCGGCCCCGTTGCCGCCGACCAGGCCCAGGACCTCGCCCGGATAGAGGTCGACGGTGACTCCGTCGACGGCATGCACGCCGCCGAAGGCGACGCGGATGTCGCGCATCTCGACGAGGGGGACACCCCGGGAGGCTTCGGTAGTCAGGGTCATTTCGGCCTCCGTTTGAGGATCGAATCGAGAGCCACGGCGAAGACCAGCACGATGCCCGCCGCCACGTCCTGTATCGGGGCCTCGACGCCCACGAGCACCATCCCGGACTGGAGCGACTGCATGACCAGGGCGCCGAGAACAGCCCCGGTGATGGTGCCCACACCCCCGGCCAGGGAGGTGCCGCCGATGACGGCGGCGGCGATCACGTACAGCTCGGCCGACTGGCCCAGGCCGCTGACCGCGGCGTTGAGGCGGGCGGTCTGCACGGCGGCGGCGATGGCCACCAGCACGCCCATGAGGATGAAGGCCTTCATGACGACCCAGCGGGTCTTGATGCCGCCCAGTTCGGCGGCTTCGGGGTTGCCGCCGATGGCGAACACGTACCGGCCGAAGCGCAGCCGGGTGGCGATGAAGGTCATGACCAGGGTGACCCCGATCAGGATGAGGACCGGGTTGGCCAGGCCGAAGGGGATGTTCCCGCCGCCGCGCGCCGCGGCGACGCGCTCCGGCAGGAAGTAGCGGTTCAGGTACCCGATGGCCCCGAGCACCACCCCGCAATAGAGGGCGCCGAGGACGATGTCGGCCCACACGGGACGGAGCCGCAGGCCGAACTTGCCGCGCTGGCGCCGGCCGTTCACCAGCAGCAGGAGAATGAGCCCGCAGGCGACGGCCCCCACGATCCAGCTCCAGAAGCCGCCGATGTTGCCCCGGGAGCCGCCCCCGAGTAACTGGAAGGTCTTGTCCATGGGGGCGATGGTCTGCCCGCTGGCCTGCCACCAGGCGACGCCGCGCCACACGAGCAGGCCGCCGAGGGTCACGATGAAGGAGGGGACACCCACGTAGGCGATGATGAAGCCGTGCAGTCCCCCGATGAGCGCTCCCAGCAGCAAGCCGGCCGCCAGGGCGATGATCCACATCGCCCAGTGGTCGTAGCCGATCCATTCGGGGAGGATCTCCCGCTGCAGCATGGCCATCGCCATGCCCACGGCGCCGAGCACCGAGCCCACCGACAGGTCGATGTTGCGGGACACGATGATCAGGACCATGCCCGTGGCCATGATGGCCACGGTGGCGGTCTGCACCGAGAGGTTCCAGAGGTTGCGGGGGGTGAGGAAGGTGCCCCCGGTCCAGAAGTGGAAGCCAATCCAGATGATGGCCAGGGCTCCGAGCATGCCCATGAGGCGCGTATCGATCTCGGTGGCGTGCAGGGCCGCGCGGAACCCCCGGCGGACCGCCGCGGTCCTCGAGGTTTCGGGTGAGATGAGTGAGCCGTCCGTCACGCTCTTGGCACCTCCTGGCCGGTGTCGCCATCCTAAGGGGCTGGCGGGTAGGGGGCGGATCTCGCCCGCCGTTTGATCTGTTCCGCCCGAGAAAGGCCTTCGGGCGGGGGCCCGGCGGATGGGGCTCGTACCGTTCGCCCCATCCGCGCGGCCCCTAAGGGGAAGCGCCGCTCTCCTGGAAGCCGGGAGAGCGGCGCTTCACTACCAACCGATGATCAACTCGTGTTGCTCATCCGCAGACGTCGACGGTCCCGGCGGCGACGCCCTGGCAGAGCGTGGCCACGGTGATCCAGCCGGCATCGATGACCACCTGGAGGTTGTCCATGGTGATCGGGATCGGGGTCAGCAGGTACGAGGTCATGTTGTTCCCGCCCGGCGACATGAACATCACCTTGCCGGGAAGATCGGCCAGAGCGGTGCCCTTGGCCAGCAGGATGGCGGCTTCGCCGGCCTTCTTGCCGAGTTCGCGGGCGTCCTTCCACACCGACACCGTCTGGGTTCCCAGAGCGATCCGGTTCAGGGCGGCGGCGTCGCCGTCCTGCCCCGACACCGGCACGACGCCGGCGAGGCCCTGGGCGGCGAGCGCGGTGATCACGCCGCCGGCCGTGCCGTCGTTGGAGGCGACCACGGCGTCGACGTTGTTGTTGTTCTGGGTCAGGATCTGCTCCATGTTGGTCTGGGCAACAGCCGGATCCCAGTTGTCGGTGTACATCTCGCCCACGTTGACGATGGCGCCGGAGTCCAGGGCTGCCTGCAGGATCTCCTGCTGGCCGCCGCGGAGGAAGTCGGCGTTGGCATCGGCCGAGTTGCCCTTGATGAAGACGTAGTTGCCCTCAGGCATGGCCTTGAGGATCTCCCGTGCCTGCATCCGGCCGACCTCGACGTTGTCGAAGGTGATGTACAGGGCGCCGTCGTCCTCGATGAGGCGGTCGTAAGCAACGACCGGGATGCCCTGCTCCAGGGCCGCGGCCACCGCCGGCTTGATGGCGGTGCCGTCCTGCGCCAGGATGATCACCACATCGGCGCCCTGGGCGATCAGGTTCTCCACATCGTCGATCTGCTTCTCGGCAGACGAACCGGCGTCGGCGCTGATGTACTTGCCGCCGCCCGCCTCGATGGCGCGCTTCATGTCGGGCTCATCCCATTTGGCCCAACGCTCTTCGTTGTAGTTGTTCCACGAGACGCCGACGATGATCTGGTCGTCGCCCGCGGTCGTGGTGGGGGCTGCAGTGGTGGTGGTTCCGCTGTCGTCGCCGCAGGCTGCTACTACGAGCACCAGCGCCAACAGGGCGAATACCGCCACAAGCTTGCGAGTCACTCTGTGGTTCCTCCCTTTGAGCGGTTGCGATGCGAACCGGCATTCGATACCGGCGCGCAATTCGCTGAAGTGAGATTACCCGGGTTTGTTCGACCCTGCAACATATGGCTACCGGAAGGTTTCGCGTTCGGCGCGCGACCCGCGGTGAAATCCGTGCTCGGTAAGCGCTTTCTGCGTGTTCCACCAGGCGGAACGCCGGCCATAGCGTCGGAGAAGGCCTATATAGTGGGACTCCGAACAAAAACCCGAGGAGCCGGGGTGCCCGTGCAGAGTCCTTCTCCCGATGGCGCCGTCCGGCGGCGGGGGGTAGCCGCCGACGAAGTGCGACACCACAACCTGTCCGTGGTGCTGCAGCGCCTGCACGCCGCCGGGCCCATGACGCGCTCCCAACTCGCCGCGGCGACCGGCTTGAGCCGATCGACCATTGCGGACCTGGTGGGTGACCTTTCCGCTTTCGGCCTGGTAGCCGAGGGGCCGGGCCGGACGCCTTCGGGGCCCGGCCGCCCGTCGCCGGAAGTCCGCTGCCGTCCCGAAGGTGCCGTGGTGCTCGCCCTGGAGTTCGCCGTCGATTTCCTGGCAGTGGCCACCGTCGGTCTTGGAGGGCATGTGTTCGACCGCCGC
>VGBK01000040.1 GCA_016870535.1 Actinomycetota bacterium
CCTCGGCAGCGAGGTTCGTCGGGACGACACGGTCTTCCTCACGAAGACCCGGGCGATCCGGCTGCCCGGGTGGGTCATGCCGCCTTACCTGCGGCACCGCGGCGACCTGGTCCTCTCCGGCAGCGAGATGGTGCGCTGGCTGGCGGCCGAGGCCGAGTCCCTCGGGGTCCGGGTCTACCCCGGCTTCGCCGCCACCGAGGTGCTCTACGGCGACTCCGGCGTGACGGGGGTGCGGCTGGGGGACAAGGGACGGGACCGGGAGGGGCACCCGCAGGTCAACTTCGTCCCCGGGGAGGCCATCGAGGCCCGGGTCACCGTCTTCGCCGAAGGCTCCCTGGGCCAGCTGGCCGAGGACGTCGTCCGGAAGATGGGGCTGGACCGCGGCCGCATCCACCAGATCCAGTCCCTCGGCGTCAAGGAGGTAGTCAAGCTCCCGGCGGACCACGCCTTCGGGACCAACCGGGTGGTGCACACCCTCGGCTTCCCCCTCACCGACGTCTTCGGAGGCGGCACCCTCTACAGCATGGACAAGAACACGGTGGCGGTAGCCCTGGTGCTCGCCCTCGACTGGAAGTACGCCGACTTGAACCCGCAGCAGGAACTGCAGGTCTTCAAGTCGCACCCCTACGTCGGCCGCATGCTCGAAGGCGGCGAGGTGATCGCCTACGGGGCCAAGACCCTGCCCGAAGGCGGCTACTTCGCCCTGCCCCAGCCCTACACCGGCGGGGCGCTCATCGTGGGCGACGACGCCGGCTTCACCGACGTGCGCAAGCTGAAAGGCTGGCACAACGCCATGCGCTCGGGGATGCTGGCCGCCGACGCCATCCTGGAGGCCATCGAGCGGGACGACTTCAGCGCCGAGGCCTTGAAGCGCTACGAGGAGTTGCTGGCGTCGAGCCCCGTGATCGCCGATCTCAGACGGGGCCGGAACTACCGGCAGATGTTCACCAAGGGGCGCACCGTGTACCTGGGGGCCCCGCTCTCCCTGGTGTCGCGGTTCGTCCCCGGGAGGATCAAGACGGAACCCGACTACCGGGGGATGAAGCGCGTCCACCTGAAGCGGGACTACCGGGGCGGCTACGACCGGCTCAGCGACGTGGCCGTTTCCGGGACCATCCACCGCGAGGAAGAGCCGTCGCACATCAGCATCTCGGACCCGGACGGCTGCGCCTCCTGCTTCCGGGAATACGGGGTGCACCCCTGCGCCTACTTCTGCCCGGCCGACGTGTACCGGTTCGAAGACGGCGAACTGGTGCTCAACCCGTCGAACTGCGTCCACTGCCAGACCTGCCGGCACAAGTGCCCGCACCAGGTGATCCAGTGGCGCGTCCCCGAAGGCGGCGGCGGGCCGAAGTACAAGGTCCTTTAGGGGCCTAGCGGATAGGCGGTGGGCTTCGCCCGCGGTTCGACCTGTTCCGCCCGAAGAAGTTGCGCCTTCGGGCGGGGGTTCGGCGGATGGGGCTCGCTCCGCTCGCCCAATCCGCGTGGCCTCTTTGGGGGGCGCCCGGGACCGGCCTCCTCGACGCTCGGGGACGGCAACGCCCGACGGGCGTTGTGTCGCACTCCGGTGATATGGTGGCGGCGACAACCTAAGGCATCGAGAGCGGCTCGAGGGATCTGGCCCGATGACAGCCCGGCAACCTGCCCCAGGGGGCAAGGTGCCAACGCCAGCCGGCCACCAGGCCGGGACGATGCAGGGAGTGATCCGACCCCTCCCTGCGGAGGGGTTCGCCTTTCTTCCGGGCGCTCTCGACCGAGCGAAGGAGCCGCCCGTGAGTCCCGTATCCGTCGAAGACTTCACCGTCTGCCTGGTCTGCGCCGGACTTGCCGGATGCCCCCCGGAGAACGAACGAGCCCCCCAGGTCTGCAAGTGCATTAGGGAGGAACAGCCGCGGTGGCCCGGCGCCGACTTCAACGAGCACGCCACCCTGTGCTGGTGCTGCCTGCTGGAGTTGATCCCCTCGGGCAGCAGGTGGAGCAGCTTCTACTGCGACGACTGCCGCGAACTCGCCCGGGAGTACAACGAGGTCGCCGGCCGGGTCGTCTTCTACCAGGGTCGGCACGGCTGGATGAACCTCCCGGGCAGCGGCGCACGGCCCGACACCGGGCGGGTGCCCATCGACCCCTTTGCCGAAACGCTGTGGAGGGTGCTCGACCGCATGGGCGCCTTCTTCGCCGTGATGAGCCTGTGGCGGCCCTATCGGCTGCGGCTGATACTCCAGGCGATGGGACGGCAGGTGCCCCCCAGGAACGGGGCGCGGCGGCTACGGCTGCGCGGCTACCTGGCAAAGGCGGCGAAGCTCACCGAGCATCCCCTGTTGGGCCGGCAGGCCGCCTTCGGCGCCCTCTGCGAGTTCCTCGGACACCCCGCACCCGCCTCGCTCGCCTGAGGTGCCCCGGCTCATGCCGGCCGGCCCGGGCTGGGCGCCGGCCTCGCCGCGTCTGGCAGACTGCGGCACATGAAAGGCCCCATTCGTAAGCGCTGGGTAGTCGGTGGCCTGGGTGTGGCGGTGCTGCTGGCGGTGGGAGGGACGATGCTCTTCCTCTTCCGCGACCGGGCTACCCCGGTGGCCCGGGAGGAGGTCACCACCCTGGTCCCCGGCGGCGGCCGGCCCGGCGACGCCGGCCTCTACCTGTACACCACCCGGGGCTTCGAGACCACCGACGCCCTGATGGGGGCCCGCCACGACTACCCGGCCCAGACCTACCTCACCATCCAGCCCGGGGGCTGCGGGACGCTGGTGCGCTGGCAGGCGCTCCGGGAGCGTTGGACGGAGCACGACTACTGCCCTGATGGGAGCCTGGCCGGCTCGCAGCACTTCCGCCGCTGGTTCGGGGTGGGCAACCTCGACCGGTGGGTGTGCTCGCCACCCATCTCCACCCGGGGCGAGCCCGGGGAGTCGTGGGAGGGCGTCTGCACCCGGGAGGCGGGGTCCAACGTGGCTGCGGCCGAGCGCGTGCTGCGCCACGAGGCCGTCGGCTACGAGACCCTCGAAGTGGGCGGGGAGCAGGTGGAGACCCTGCACCTCCGCTCCCGCAGCATCGGCACCGGGGCCTCGCTGAGCGAGGACACCACCGAAACCTGGATCCTTCCCGGCACCCTCCTGATCGTCCGTCAGACGAGCAGCATCTCCAGCACCACCCAGAGCCGCATCGGGTCGGTCCACTACTACGAGGAGTACGAGATCACCCTGGTGTCGCTGCAGCCCTCGTCCTGAGGGCGCGGCGGCGTCCCCCCGACCACGCCGGCGCGGTCCGGTGCCCCGCCGCGCCTGGAGTCGGCCGCCGGGCCGCCGCACCGGCTCGGGTGCGGGCCTGGAGAGCGGCTGGAATCACGGCCCGGAGGCCCGCCCCATGGGGTCGGCGAGGGCGGCGGCGCGAGCGTCGAGCCCATCGGGGATGGGGCGAGTCTCACCGTCTGGTGAGACCCGACGAGTCTGCTCCCGCCGCCTCAGTCGGCGGCGAGGGGGCGGGACGGGAAAGCCACGGCATGCTCGATCTCGACGTCGACACGGTCCCCGGGGCGCAACACCGGGGAGGGGCCCAGCCGCGACAGGAGTCGCCTGCCTCCGTCGAGATGCAGAGTGACCAGTTGGTCGTGGCCGTAGTACTCGCGCGCCGCCACCAGAGCGGAGCCCGCCGCCGACGGCACCACCCGCACCCATTCGGGGCGGATCATCACTTCCACCTCGCCGGTCAGAGACGGGTCCACGTTCAGCCGTCCCAGCCCGGTGGTCGCCATGCCGTGGCGGGCGGTGCCGGGCAGGAACTCGGCCTCTCCCAGGAACCGGGCCACCCAGGGGTCGGCGGGCCGGAGGTACAGCCCGGCAGGCTCGTCGACCTGAACCACGGCGCCGTCACGCATGACCGCCACCTCGTCGCTCATGGCCAGGGCCTCTTCCTGATCGTGGGTCACGAAGACGGCGGCCGCCCGGGCCTCGATGAGGATGGCGCGCACCTCCCGGCGGACGGAATCGCGGCGCCGGGCGTCGAGGTTGGAGAACGGCTCGTCGAGCAGCACCACATCGGGGCGGGGAGCCAGGGCGCGGGCGAGGGCGACCCGCTGCTGTTCCCCACCCGAAAGCTCGTGGGGCAGGCGGCGCTCGGTGCCCGATAGGCCCACCATCTCCAGCACCTCGGCCACTCGGGCCGAGGCGCCGCGGTGCCTGCGGAGGCCGTAGGCGACATTGCCGGCAACGGTGAGATGGGGGAACAGGGCGTAGTGCTGGAACACCATGCCGACGCGGCGCCGTTCGGGGGGCACCATGCCGCGATCGTCGACCACGGTGTGTCCGGCGATCTCGACCCGGCCGGCGTCGGGCCTCTCGAAGCCGGCGATCACCCGCAGCACTGTGGTCTTCCCCGAGCCGGAGGGCCCCAGCAGGCTCAGGAGACCTCGGGCGGGGACATCCAGGGAGAAGCCGCGTAGCGCGGGCACCCGGCCGTAGGCCTTCGCCACCTCACGGCAGCGGATGGCGGGCGGCGTCATGGCCGTTCCCGGGTGGCCAGCAGGTACATGGGCACGGCCGAAACGGCGACGAGGACCAGCGCCGGCAGGGCGGCGCGGGCGTAGAGCAGGTCCGTGGACGCCGACCAGAGGCGCACGGCGAGAGTGTCGAACCCGGTGGGGCGCAGCAGCAGGGTGGCGGGGAGCTCCTTCATGGTCAGGAGGAACACGAGCAGCCCTCCGGCGGCGAAACCCCGCCGGATGAGGGGGAAGGTGACGCCGGCAGCCGTGCGAAGAGGCCCCAGTCCGAGACCGCGGCTGGCCTCTTCAAGGGAAGGGTCGACCCGCGCGAGGGCGGCTCGAGTGGAGCCGAGAGCCGGGGCGAAGAAGATGGAGGCGTAGACCAGCACCAGCAGAAGCAGGCTCTGATACAGGCTGCCGAGGTAGCGCGCGGCGAACATCACCATTCCCAGCGCCACGGTGATGTGGGGCAGGGCGAAGACCGCGTAGGCGATGCGCTCGATCCACGAGGTGGCCGCCGACGAGTGGCGGGTGACGAGCACCGCCGCAGGGAGAGAGGCCGAGGCGGCCAGGGCCGCGGCCAGGAGGGCGCCGGTGAGCGATCCCAGGGCGGCCCCCCACTCGAGTCGGGCTCCGGCGCCCGCCGTGCCGCCCCGCGCCACCCAGGCGATGAGGGTGCCGACGGGGAGGACCAGCGCCGCCGTGGCGAGCAGGCTCAAGGCGGCCAGGGCGCCGGCGCGGTGGCGTCGGCGCAGCGCGACGAGGCGCGGCGGCCGGGGGGAACTGGCCGAGTGGTAGGCGGCTCGCCCTCGGGTCCGCTGCTCGGCGAGGAGCACCATGAGAGCGAGCAGCACCAGGAGGGTGGCCAGGACGGCCGCCGGGGTCCGGTCGAGGCGGCCGGCGTACTGGACGTAAACCACCCGAGTGAAGGCGTCGAAGCGCATCAGCGCTACCGCGCCGAAGTCCGACAGGGTGTACAACGCGGCCAGCAGCACCCCGGCACCAGCCGCCGGGCGCAACTGCGGGAGCACCACGGTGCGGAACACTCGGGCGGGGGCCGCTCCCAGGCCCCGGGCTGCCTCCTCGTGGGACGGGTCCAGCCGCCGCAGGGAGGCGGCCACGGTCAGGTAGACGAAGGGGTAGGTCGAGATGGTCAACGCCAGCCAGGCTCCGACGAAGCCCCGCATGGCGGGCAAGGGGATCCCGATGATCTCGCGTGCGATGCCGGCGGGTCCGCCGGCAGACACGATGCCGAGGGCGATCACGTAAGAGGGGATCACCAGGGGGAGGGCGGCGACGACACGCCACCCGCGCCTCCCGGGGAGGTCGGTTCTCTCGGTGAGCCAGGCCGCCCCGATGCCCACGGCGGCGGCGGCCGACGAAACCGCGATCACCAGGAGCATCGTGTTGCCGACGAGTTGGGCGGTTCGGCCCGAAAGGATGATCCCGAGCGCCCGCCCCCCGGCCGCCAGGGAGCGGCCGAGAACCATGCCGAAGGGCACGAGGGCGGGCAGGAGCACGGCGCCGGCCGCCAGCCAGAGCAGCGCTGACGGGCGGTGGCGGGGCGGGCGCTCAGCGGCCTTCCAGGCGGGCGCCGCGGCGCCCCCCATCCGGCGTGGCGCGATGCCGGCGGAGTCGGGCGGCGAGGGCAGGGCAGGCCCCGCCGGCAGGCGGCGGCGCGACGCAGCGCGCTCTGCCGCCACCCCGCCGGCGACCGGCCTGCCTGCCCGGCTCCCCCGGCTCACAGCAGCCCGGCGGAAGCGATGAGGTCGGTGGCCAGGTCGAGGGCACCGGCCAGGTCCGAGAGGTCGAGGTCGGGCGGGTTCAGGGATCCGAGGGGGGGCAGGGCCGGTTCGGCCTCGATTCCCGCGACCAGCGGGTACTCCAGGGTCTCCGACGCGAAGTACCGTTGCGACTCCGCCGACAGTAGGAAGGCGACGAACTGCTCGGCGGCCTCCGGAGCGTCGGTGGTGGCCAAGATCCCCGCGCCGGCCGGCATCACCAGGGCTCCCGGCCCCTCAGAGAGGAAGTGGTTGGCGGCGTGCACCGAACCCAGTTCGGCGGCCCGGCGCAGCAGGTAGTAGTGGTTCACCAGGCCCGCGTCCACCTCGCCTCCGTCCACCGCGGCCACGATCACCGCGTTGCCCGAGTAGGTGGGGGCGCCGGCGCGGGCCAACGCTTCCAGCCAGGCCCGGGCGGCCTCTTCCCCGTCGGTGAGGATCATCGCGGCCACGAAGGCCACGAACGACCCGTTGGCAGGGGCGATGGCCACCCGTCCCGCCCACCGGGGGTCGGCGAAGCCGGCTACGTCGTCGGGCAGGGTGGCGGGGCCGACCCGGCGCGGGTCGTAGACCACCACGCGGGCACGCCCGGATACCCCGACCCATCGGCCCTGCCCGTCGGAGAAGCGGGCGGGGACCAGGGAGGTGATGGAGTCCGGGAGCGGCCGGAGGAGGCCGGATCCGGCCACGATCCCCAGCGAGGCGGGATCCTGGGCGAAGAACACATCGGCGGGGGAGCGGGCGCCTTCCTCACGGATGGTGGCCGCCAGCTCCGGGGAGTCGCCGTACCGTACCGCCACCCTGATGCCGGTCTCCCGGGTGAAGCGCGCTATGAGTCCGCCGACGAGTTCCTCGCTGCGGCCGGAGTAGATGGTGAGGTCGGCGTCGCCGCTCCCGCACCCGGCGCCGAGGAGGGTGAAGGCGAGGAGACCGACGAGAAGACGGGGCACCAGCATCAGCATGTTCGCACTACAAGCGTAGTGGTAATCGCACCCCGGCGGAACGCCCCGGCGGGCCCGGCCTCGCCCTCCGGGGAATAGTCCGGACGCAAGCCGAAGGAGGCGGGCGGTCCGCCCGTCTGCGTCGCGGCATGTTGAATCCCGCTGCCCCCTCCCGGCGGCTGCGCCCGGGCTCCCCGCCCCTAGAGTCGGCGCTTCGGCGGGGAGGAGCGAACCCATGCGCGTGGTAGTCACCGGTGCTTCGGGGCACCTGGGGGCCAACCTGGTGCGCCGACTGCTGGAGGGCGGCGACCGGGTGCGGGCGGTGGTGCACCGGCGCGCCCGGGCCCTGGAAGGGCTCGACGTCGAGGTGGTGCCGGGGGATGTGCTCGACCCGGAGTCGCTGCGCGCCGCCTTCACCGGGGTCGAGGTCGTCTACCACCTGGCAGGGGTCATCTCCATCCGGGGCGATGCCGGGGGCCAGGTGTCCGCGGTGAACGTGGAGGGGGCGGCGAATGCGGCGGCGGCGGCCCGCGAGGCGGGAGTGCGGCGCATGGTCCATTGCTCTTCGGTGCACGCCTTCGACACGGCCGCCGGCCGGGGGTCACTCGACGAGACCGCCCCGCGGGTGCTCGCCGGGTCGCGCCGCCACTTCGCTTACGACCGGTCGAAAGCGGAGGGGGAGCGGCGGGTGCGCGCCGAGATCGCCCGAGGCCTCGACGCCGTGATCGTGCACCCCACGGCGGTCATCGGCCCGTTCGATTTCGAGCCGTCACTCCTGGGGCGGTTCTTCCTGCGCCTCTACCGGGGCAGCCTGCCCGCTCTGGTCCGCGGCGGCTTCGACTTCGTCGACGCCCGCGATGCGGCGGAGGGGATGGTGGCCGCCGCCGCCCGGGGTGGCAAAGGGGAGAGCTACCTGCTGGGAGGGCACTTCTGCCGCATCGCCGCCCTCGCCTCCCTGGCCGCGGCGGCGAGCGGACGGCGCCACTGCCGGCCCACCCTGCCCTTGTGGCTGGCCCGGGTGGGAGTCCCCTTCCTCCGGGCTGCGGCCGCGGTGGCACGCACCGAACCGCTGTACACCGCCGAGTCGCTGGCCATCCTCCGTGCCGGACGCCCCGTCGACCACTCGAAGGCGGAACGCGACCTCGGCTACTCCTCCCGGCCCATCGAGGAGACGGTGGCCGACCTGTACCGGTGGTTCGACTCTCAGGGGATGCTCTCCAAGACGGCGAGCCTCGCGTCTCCGGGGGAAGCAGCAGGATGACCGAAGCAGCAGTCCACGCCTGGGCCACCTGGGCCGAGATCATCCTGGCGGGAGCGGCCCTGCTCGCCGTCATCTTCATCTCCGCCCCCTACGGCCGCTTCGCCCGGGAGGGCTGGGGGGCCACCATGTCCAACCGGTGGGCCTGGGTGCTCATGGAGTTGCCCGCGGTCGCGGGGTTCGTGGCCGTGTTCCTACTGGGGCGCCACCGCTTCGAGATGGTGCCGCTGGTACTGGGCGGGATGTGGATGTTCCACTACACCTATCGCACCTTCGTGTTCCCCCTGCGGCTGCGCACCCGGGGGAAGCGGATGCCCTTGGCGGTGGTGTCGCTGGCGTTCTTCTTCAACTGCCTGAATGTGTACGTGGTGGGCCGGTGGGTCTCCCACCTGGGTGACTACCGGGCCGACTGGTTGCGGGATCCCCGCTTCGTAGTGGGAGCGCTGGTGTTCTTCGCCGGGTTCGCCGTGCACCGTCGGGCCGACGGCATGCTGATCGCCCTGCGCCGACCGGGGGAGACCGGCTACCGGGTGCCCCGGGGCTGGCTTTTCGAGTATGTGGCCTGCCCCAACTACTTCGGCGAGATCGTGCAGTGGTGCGGGTTCGCCCTGGCAACCTGGTCGCTGCCCGGGCTGGCCTTCGCCCTCTTCACTACGGCCAACATCGGCCCCCGGGCGTTCTCCAACCGGCGCTGGTACCGGGAGAACTTCCCCGACTACCCGCCCGGCCGCAAGGCCCTCATCCCGTTCGTGGTGTGAGGCGCGTCGCCGGCGAGGCCCCTCGGCCGGGGTGGGCCGCTGCCGGGACGGTGAGCGGGCGGTAGGGTGCGGGCCATGACTTCGCTTTTCGCTCCGCTGGCCTTCGCCCGGGGCCCGGTGGTGAAGAACCGCTTCATGCTGGGCCCGCTGACCAACACGCAGAGCCACGACGACGGCACCCTGGGAGAGGACGAACTGCGCTGGCTCGCCCGGCGGGCCCGGGGCGGTTTCGGCCTGGTCACCACCTGCGCCGCCCACGTGCAGCCGCTGGGGCAGGGTTTCCCCGGCCAGTTGGGCATCTACTCCGACCGCCACCTCGAAGGGCTGGCCCGGCTGGCGGCGGCGGTGAAGGCGGAAGGCGGCGTGGCCATGGTGCAACTGCACCATGCGGGGAGGAGGTCGCCGGCGGCCCTCATCGGGTCGGCGCCGGTGGGCGCCTCGGACGACCCGAAGACCGGGGCCCGGGCCCTGACCCTCCCCGAGGTGGAGGAGGTGGTCGAGGCTTTCGCGGCCGCGGCGGTGCGGGCGGAGCGAGCCGGCTTCGACGGGGTTCAGGTCCACGGGGCGCACGGGTACCTGATCTCCCAATTCCTGGACCAGCGGACCAACCGGCGCACCGACCGCTACGGCGGGCCCTTGGAGAACCGGGCGCGGCTCCTCTTCGACGTCGTGGCCGGGATCCGCGCCGCCTGCAGCCCCGGCTTCCTCCTGGGGATGAGGCTCTCGCCGGAGCGTTTCGGCATGAGGCTGGGGGAGATCATCGCCGTCG
Organism: Actinomycetota bacterium; assembly: GCA_016870535.1. Taxonomy (GTDB): domain Bacteria; phylum Actinomycetota; class Acidimicrobiia; order Spongiisociales; family UBA11373; genus VGBK01. Next base: position 9,976 of record VGBK01000040.1, read on the forward strand.
CCTCCCGCCTGCTGGCCGAAGGCCGGATCGACCTTCTGGACATGTCCCTGTGGGACTTCCGCAAGGAGCCCGAGGAGGAGGAGTTCCGCGGCCGCACCTTGCTGTCCTGCTTCGCCGAACTCGAGCGGGGGCCGGCGCGCCTGGCCGCCGGGGGGAAGATCAGGAGCGGACAGGATGCGGCGGAGTGCGTTGCGGCCGGGGCCGATCTGGTGGTGATCGGCCGGGCCGGCATCCTCCACCACGACTTCCCGCGCCGGGTCGAGTCCGATTCCACCTTTGGGGCCGTGCCCCTTCCGGTCACGCCCGGCTACTTGCGCTCCGAGGGGCTGGCGGACTCCTTCGTCGCCTACATGAGGAACTGGGAGGGCTTCGTGGTCGAGGAGCCCGGGGCGGACTCCGCCGGATAGGCCCGGACGCTCCGGCCGCGGGGGCCTCCTTCGCCGCCACCGGCTAGCCTCGATTACCGGCAGTCGCAGCGGCGAAGAGGTGGTCGATCATGCCCAGCGCCTTTCTCCATTCGTTCACGGCAACCGGCGAAGAGCGGTTCCTCAGCATCGTCGCCGGCAAGGGCGCCGTCATCTGGGACGACACCGGCAAGGACTACGTCGACGGCATCGCCTCCCTCTGGCATGTGAACATCGGGCACGGCCGGGAGGAGATGGCCGAGGCCATCGCCGCTCAGGTGCGCACCCTGGCCGTGTACACCACCTTCCACCCCTACACCAACCCCTGGGCCGAGGAGATCGCGGCCCGCATTGCCTCTCTGTCCCCGTTCCCCGAAGGGCGGGTATTCCTGTGCACGTCGGGATCGGAGGCGATCGACACCGCCATCAAGTTCGCCCACCTGGCACAGCGCCTCTCCGGGCACCCGGAGCGCGACATCGTGATCGGCCGGGAGCGCGGTTACCACGGCTCCAACTACGGCGGCACCTCGGTGCAGGGCATCCCGGCCAACCGCGACGGGTGGGGCCCGCTGCTGCCGGGAGCCCTCTACGTGGCGGCCGACGACGAGGCCGCCATGAAGCAGGTCTTCGCCGACCATGCCGGGCGGATCGCCGCGGTGATCACCGAGCCGGTGCAGGGCGCCGGGGGAGTGTGGCCCCCGCCTCCCGGCTACCTGGAGTTCCTGAGGGGTCTATGCGACGCCCACGGGGCTTATCTCATTCTCGACGAGGTGATCACCGGCTTCGGGCGCCTGGGGCGCTGGTTCGGCAGCCAGTTCTACGGAGTCACCCCCGACCTGATCACCTTCGCCAAGGGGGTCACCTCCGGCTACGTCCCCTTCGGTGGGGTGATCCTCGGCCCGGCGGTCCAGGGGCCTCTGGAGGCGGACCCCCGCTTCGTCCTCCGCACCGGCTACACGTACTCCGGCCACCCGGTCGCCGCGGCGGCGGCCCTCAAGGCCATCGAGATCCAGGAGAGGGAGGGGTTGGTGGAGCGGGCGGTGGAGATCAAGGGATGGCTGCAGGCCGGCATCGACGGCCTGCTCGCCGACGGCTTGATCACCGACCCACGCGGGGAAGGGGCGATCTGGGGGATCTCGGTGGGGGAGGACCCGGTGGCGGTGCGCAATCGGCTGCTGGGAGAGGGGGTGATCCTGCGGCCCATCGCCCCCAACCGGCTGGCCATGTGCCCGCCGCTGGTGATCACCGAAGAGCAGGTCGGCCGTATCTTCACCGCCCTGCGCCGGGTGCTCGCCGCACGCTGACCCCGCGGCGGCGAGGGCCGGGCGCACCCCCTGCGCCGCGCCCGGTAGAGCCGAACGCCGCGGCCCGGGCGGGAGATGCGGCCGCGCCCTCACACCCCAACGCGCCCGGGTTCCGGTGGCTAGGGTGGCGGTGTCGGCAGGGGGAGGCAGGTCGACGCCGCAGGGGCGCCGCCGGGAGAGGGCGTCGGGGAGTGAGGTGTTCATTGCCGGGGAGCCGCCACCCGAGATCAGCCGTGGCGTCCCCGACGCGGACCGGCAGGCCTTCGATGAGGCTCAGGCGGGGAGGGCCCGGCCGGCTTGCCGGAGGCATCGGCCGTCGAGAAGGATGATGGTTCGGCGAGGAGGTTGGAGATGAAGGTACTGCTGGTCGGCGTGGGGGGAGTCGGCGAGGCCATCGCCGTCATAGGCAAGGACAAGCCCTGGCTGGAGACACTGGTGCTGAGCGACTACAACCTCGACCGGGTGAGAGAAGTGCACCAGAAGCTGGGGTCACCCGCCCACATGCCCGTGGAGTTCATCGACGCCGGCGACCGGGCTCAGGTGGTCGCCCTCATCCAGAAGCACCAGGCGGACTTGCTGATGAACGCGGTGGACCCGGTGTTCAACGAGGCGCTCTTCGACGCTGCCTTCGAGGCGGGCATCAACTACATGGACATGGCGATGACGCTGTCCTCCCCGCACGCCGATCGGCCCCACGAGGCATGCGGCGTCAAGCTGGGCGACTACCAGTTCGAGCGCGCCGAGGAATGGGAGAAGAAGGGCCTCCTGGCGCTGGTGGGCATGGGCGTCGAGCCCGGCATGGCCGACGTCTTCGCCAGGTATGCGGAGAAGCACCTCTTCGATGAGATCGAGGAGATCGGGGTGCGCGACGGGGCCAACCTCGAGGTACGCGGCTACGACTTCGCGCCGAACTTCTCGATCTGGACCACCATCGAGGAATGCCTGAACCCGCCGGTCATCTGGGAGCAGGAACGGGGTTGGTACACCACCCCGCCGTTCTCCGAACCTGAGGTGTTCGAGTTCCCGGAGGGCATCGGGCCGGTGGAGTGCGTCAACGTGGAGCACGAGGAGGTCCTGCTCGTGCCCCGGTGGGTCAAGTGCGGGCGGGTCACCTTCAAGTACGGCCTCGGGGACGAGTTCATCGGCATCCTCAAGACCATCAAGATGCTCGGCCTCGACAACAAGGACCCCATCAACGTCAAAGGGGTGCGGGTGGCCCCGCGAGATGTCGTGGCGGCGTGCCTCCCCGACCCGGCCCACCTGGGGGACCACATGTTCGGCAAGACCTGCGCCGGCACCTGGGTCAAAGGCACCAAGGACGGCAAGCCGCGCCAGGTCTACCTCTACCAGGTGGCGGACAACGAGACCTGCATGAGGGACTTCGGGGTCCAGGCGGTCGTGTGGCAGACGGCGGTGAACCCGGTCATCGCCATGGAACTGATCGAGGCCGGCATCTGGAAGGGCGCCGGCGTACTTGGGCCGGAGGCCTTCGACCCCGACCCGTTCATCGAGCGGATGCCCGGGTACGACTTCCCCTGGGGCATGAAGGAGATGGGCTGAGAGCGCGTTGAGCCGGCAAAGGTGACGCCGGGGAGGCGAACCCTCCCCGGCGCACCCTCAGGACCGTATCCCGGCGCCCTACCGGACGGCCTCCACCGCCCGCACCGCCCCGGCGATGGCGGCGAAGCCCTCGTCGATCTCCGCCTCCGTGACCGACAGGGGTGGGGCGATGCGGAGCACGCTGCCGTAGAGGCCTCCCTTGCCCAGGAGCAGGCCGTGCTCCCGGGCGTGCTCGAGGGCGGCGGCGGCCGCCGCGGGGTTCGGCGTCAGGGTGCCGGGCTGGACCAGTTCCACCCCGATCATCAGGCCCTTGCCCCGCACCTCGGCGATCAGCGGGGAGCCCTTCGCCAGCTCGTCCAGGTGGGCCCGGAGGCGCCGGCCCATCCGGAGGGCGTTGCCCGGCAGGTCCGCGGAGATCAGGTAGTCCAGGTTGGCCAGGGCCGCCGCGGTCGACAGCGGGTTGCCGCCGAAGGTCGAGATGGAGTTGGCCCGGATGGAGTTCATGATCTCGGCGCGGGCGACCACTCCGCCGAGGGGCACCCCGTTGGCGATGCCCTTGGCGAAGGTGATCATGTCGGGGACGATCCCGTGGGCCTGGAAGCCCCAGAAGTTCTCCCCGGTGCGGCCCCAGCCGGTCTGCACCTCGTCGGAGATGTAGAGGGCGCCGCGGCGGTCGAGGATCTCCTTGAACGCCCCGTACAAGCCGTCCGGGGGGGCGGTGTTCCCGCCCACCCCCTGGATCGGCTCGGCGATGAGGCAGGCGGGGTCCCCGGACACGTCGGTGTCCAGCACCATCTCCAGGTCGGCGGCGCAGGCGGCTATGTAGCCGGCGTCGTCGAGATGAGAGAAGGGGCTGCGCAGCTTGTAGGCGCCGTTGATGTAGGTGACCTGGAAGGGGGCCAGGGTGGAAGCCGACCAGGCGCGGTTGCCGGTCACCGACATCGCGGCGAACGAGCGGCCGTGATAGGAGTTGCGCATGGCCAGCACCTGGTTGGAGCCCCGGAAGGCGGTGGCCAGGAGCAGGGCGGTGTCGTTGGCCTCGGTGCCGCTGGTGGTGAAGAAGACCCGGGCGTCGGGGATGGGCACCAAAGCCGCGATCCGCTCCGCCAGTTCCACCTGCTGCGGGACCAGGTACAGGGTCGAGGAGTGGACGATCCGCTCCGCCTGGCGGCGCACGGCCTCCACCACCGCCGGTACCCGGTGGCCGGTCATGGTGGTCAGGATCCCCCCGAAGAAATCCAGGTACTCCTTCCCGGCGGCGTCGCGCACCCGCCGGCCCTCGCCATCGACCAGGGCGATGGGGTGGTCGTAGTACAACGCCAGCCAGTTCGGCAGCACCCGGCGGTGTCTTGCCAGGAGTGTGGGTTCGTCGGCCATCGCCCCTCCAGAGGTGGGATCCGGTGCGTCTCTGCCGGGGAGCACCCTAGTGATCCCGGTCGCCGATCGTCGGGTCGCCTTCGAGCGCTCTGCGGAGGTGTCGCCGCGGCCATCCGAGCCCGGAGGCCCTTGCTGCGGCGCCTGGCGAGAGGTAGCCTCCCGCGCGGCGT
>VGBK01000041.1 GCA_016870535.1 Actinomycetota bacterium
CCGTCAGGTTCGCTGCTCGGGGACAACTCCCCGTGGATCCGTCAACGAGGGGTGGGGACCTCTACCCGGCCACCAGTGGGGACCTCGATCTGGCCACCAGTGGGGACTTTCTCATGGCCACGGACACCCTGCCTCGCCATCAGGCCTCCTCAAACGAGCAAACGTCCCTGCTCGCCCTACCAGCCTGATGCAACCACCACTTGACGCCAAGGGGGAAACTCCACGAGGCGAACACCACCAACAGCAGCTAACCACCGCGCAGAATTCAAAGGGCGTTGACACTCAGCCGCGACGTTGCGCAGAGACCATCTCAATACCGGTGGATCAGGTGGCAAGCCGGCGAGGTCGCCTCACCGCAACGCCTGATACCATCCAAAGGTGGCCGTGCAGAGAGCACAAGGCATGCGCCGCTGGAGCGGCCGGCGGCCAGCCCAGCTCGTGGGGCGGCTCTTCCTGGCCCGGATTGGGGTAGCCGCCTCCGCAGCAGCCGTCGCAGTGCTCGCCGCCCGCAGTCTCGGGCCAAGCGGACGGGGGGAGCTTGCCTTCGGTATGCAGCTTGGGTACCTGGTATCACTACTGATGGCATCTGGCCTCACGCGAGCTATCCCGGCCACCGCCCGCAACCGCCCTCTTCCCGTCACCCTATCCCAGACCGTGGCCGCTATACGCCCACAGGTATACATGCTGCTTCTCACCGTCGGGCTCCTAGTCGCAGTAGCCCCCATCGCGGGGTCCCTTTGGTGTCTGATCGCCGCGCTGGGCCTGTTCAGCGCCGTTTTCGACTTGGCCCACCGTGCTCTTCAAGCCGCCGCCACGACCGCAGATGCGGTTTGGCCAGTTGAACTCGCCAGCGTTGCCTACGCAGTACTTAGCTCTCTCACTGCGGTATTGCTGACGCTCAAAGGCAACGAGTCGTCCTGGATCTGGCTGCTCGGCCTAGCGATCTCTGTCGCTCTGCCGATAGCAGCCATTAGCGCCTGGGCCAGAGCACACAGTGGGGCCATCCGGGGGTCAAGTCCCATAGTCAAGGAGATCCGGACTTCAATTAGAAGACATAGGCTCGCCTCGATCGCATATGCTCTGGGTCTCAGAGCGGAGCGCGTACTTATGGTGCCGCTGGCGAGCTCCTCTGAGCTCGGCCTCTATATCTCCGTGGTGACACTCGCAGAGGTCGCAATGTGGCCTATCCAAATGGCCTTCCAGGTCATGTTGCCTCGCATGCACGAGGCTGGTGGCTTCACCGGACATCACCTCAGGCGGCTGGGACTGGGGCTGTCCCTGTTTCTCATTGCACTGACCCCGATAGCCACGGCTTGCCTACGGCTGCTTGTGGTACCGCTGTTCGGCCAGGACTTCAAGCCAGCAGAGGCCCTGGTACTCCCGCTCATGCTCTCTACAGCCGCCTTCGCCCTCTACACGCTGTTTCTTGGCCAGGTTCTCGCCACCAACGCCCGGCACCTCCGCTGGCTCGAGCCCCTTCTGGTCGGTACCTGGATCCCCGTGCTGCTGCCTGTGGGTGCCGCCTACGGCGCGAGAGGTGTGGCCTGGTCAAAGGTCGGGTTGTATGCTCTGCTCGCTACCGGGACCGCCCTGCTCGCCTTCAGGCGGCACGGTGTATCTGGTCCCGGTCGCTTCCCCAATCCTGTATCAGAACCTCCCCAACAGGGAGACGTTGATCGACAGGGTCCACAGGGCCCCGCATCGGCCTGATCTCCGCAAGCGCGCCAGACCATACCCTCAGCCAAGGGTCGCCCCCAGAGCAAACCCGACCCGTCCCGACAGACGGGGAAGCTCCAAATCGCGACAACCTCGGAGCAGTCCGTCGGAGTTCCCGGAAACATCTTCTATCGTCAGCACTGCAGTTGCGCGCTTCCCCTCCGGGAGTCAGAACCCAACTCCGCCCAGCCCAGTCGGCCCCCAGACACTCACCAGCCCAGTCCTCGTTCCCACCCGCTAGCCTTCTGCCAGCGTCCCTGAGACCCACGGGGGCCTGCCACCCGGAGCCCGCCAGTGGCGCGACGACCCCCTGCTCGCGCCGGAGATGTGCCAGCCGAGGGCGCCCAAAGCGCAATGGGCACAAGGAGGAACACCCCTCTGCTGTCGAAGAGATCGCCGCTGAACTGGGCCGCCAAGAAGAGCATGAACAGCACCGCTCTCGAAAGTTGGTTTCCAGCCCCACGCACCAGCCACGCACCACCCACCACTGCGACTACCACGGCGGCGAGTAGCGCCACGCCGACCCCCCCAGTCTCACACCACACCTCAAGCTCGAGGTTGTGGGGGTAGACGCCGAACCCTTGGGCCTCGAAGGCTGCCAGACCGGCCCCGAACACCGGCACACTACTCCCGCACGCCAGAGCATCCCTATAGAGACCCGATCTCCCGGCCATATACCTCTCGCCGACCAGCGATGAGACAATCCGCGTGTCGACCGTGTTCGCCAGCCGATCAGTCGCCAATCCGCTCCGCACGAGGGTGACACCTGCTACCGCCACAATTCCCAGCATGACAAGGGTAGTCCCAGGCCTGCGGCTGTTCCCCGCTATCAACAGCGCGCAGGCCGCAGCGGCAGATACGAGGGCTCCTCTTGATCCAGAGAGAACCAAGGCCACCACCGCAAAGGGCAGGACCGGAACTGCCCTGATACCTCGCCTTCCCCCACCCAAGACAACCCAAAGAACCATGACCGTCAGGACACCCGCTAGGCGCCCGAAGGAATTGGCGCCACCACCGAGGACAGCGAATCTGTCGGCCTGGACGATGTCACTCGCCAGCCGTAGTAGCCCGGTCAGTGACAAGAACGCAGCTACTACCAAGAGGCTCGCTCCGCCTGCCAGCGTCCACCAGAACGCGCCAAGGAATTCCTCTGCTCCCTGACGTTTGACGCAGACCGAGATGGAGACCACCGCTACCCCCGTCAGCATCAGTTCGAAGGCCTTTTCCATGCCAAGAGCCTGATCAGGGGTCCAGAAGACCGAGATCACCATGTAGCCAAGCAGGATCAGCAACAGGCGGTCGGCGGTCACGCCGATCCGCGTTTCTTGGCCCAAAGGCCGTACCGAGGCCAGCTGGCGTACCCGCGCTGCCGCCAGCACTAGGGTCAGGAGTGCCCAGAGCCGTGGCCGTACTACCTCGCCGATCGCGCCACCCAGCTCGCCAAAGAGCCGCGTTGGCGACCACCGTCCCACGAGCAGGAAGCCCGCAGCGAGTGCCCCCGCGACCGCTTGGGGGATGACGACCGGGCTGCGCTGGGGCGCCCCCACGAACGGGCTGACTCGTGGCGAGGCGGGCTCGGCGGCGGGCCGCAACTGCCCTGTGTCTCTGCTCGTCATGTTTGTCCAACCTGCCGGACCGATCAGCCTGCTCCCCGGAACCGAGGACCCGCTCTGAGGCTCCTCCTCGTAGCGAGCCGAACCCACTCACGGCCCCACCGGCCAGTTCTGCCCGTTCTCCCTGTCCTCTCCAGAACCCGCGCCGCAACAAAAGCCAACGGTCAGGCGATTCTACGCCGCTCGCGACGCGCCTTCACGGCACCTTCCACGATCTCCCATACTTTGGCGGCCTGCCCATCCCGGTCGAACCTTTCGCGTGCGAGCCGTGCCGCAGCCTCAGACGCACTCCGGATCATTCCGGAAGAAGCCAAGAAGGCCCCAATCTCCGCAGCCGCTTGCACGGGGTCGCAAGGTGGCACAACTAGCCCAGCGCCGGCGGATCTGAGGAGGTCGGCCTGCCAACCTTCGTGGTTGATGACCACTGGCCGCCCAGCAGCCAGCCCATCGAAGAACTTATTGGCTGAGTTCTTCCACATCATTTCGTTGTCGATCACAACCGAGATAACTAGCGTCGCTGAGGCGAACACCCATGGCATGTCTTTCTTGGGCCGGGCATCGAGCAGGAAGAAGTTCCGGTTCAGAACGCCCAACTCCTCCGCATGCCTCCGGATCGCCGGCTTCTCCACTCCCTCGCCCATCACCACGAAGGCTGTAGAGTTCCCACAGCGCAACATCTCCGCAGCGATGTCGGCGACATACGTCACGCCGTTGACCGCACCAAGCGCCCCAGCGTAAAGCACTACCGGTCTACCAGCCAGGTCAGGTACGACTGCTGACAATTCGGGGCTGTTCTCGTTCACGCTGGCGAAGAACTCAATATCGCAGCCGTTTGGCACCACCGAGATCCGGTTGCACGGGGTCCCAGACGCCGCGATGCTCTCCGCCATGCCGGGTGAAAGTGCTACCACATGCGCAGCCCGCTTGTAGGCGATCCTCTCAAGAATCCGGCCACCCCAGATGAGTACCGGGTTCCTAAGTGCTCCAACCGCTACAGGGCCCTCGGGCCAGAGGTCCCTGACCTCGAAAACCAGGGGGATTCGCCGCAAGAGCGACGCTACAACCCCAGGAATGGCCACAGTGAGGGGCGTTGAGCTTGCATAGACAACGTCTCCGCCCAACCGGATGGCTCTCGCCGTCGAGCTCGCCGCGTATCGGAGAAAGGCCAGGATCCTTCTTGAGTGTCCCATCGTATTCGAGTAGGGAATCCACCGCCAGTCCACTGTTATGCCACCTTCAGTTGTCCGTTCCCATGCCCGGTTGCGGGTTCCCTGGCGTCTAGCGGTGATCATGTTGACAGTGTGGCCTGCAGCTACGAATCTGCGGGCTAGCTCGTATGACCGGGTGCCGCCACCCATATCAGGGGTGGTGAAGTACTGATGCAGGTAGAGGACCCTCATGGGAGCCTCTCCGCCGGAGGAGAAGTTTGGGTCTGCTCCCTGTCATGGCCTAGCGCGCCCGAATCGCACTCGGTTGCTCCCACTTCCCCGCTGCTGTGCGCGGAGCCAAGACCGGGACTAGTCGTATAGCCGGGCGTGCTGATACCTCTTCCGCCCAGCACCTGACCAATCGTCCGCACCAGAATCTTCGTGTCGAGCCACGCACTCCGCTGGGCCACATATTCGGTATCAAGAGCCAGTCGTTCGTCCCAACTCAGTGCATTCCTACCGCCCACCTGGGCGAGACCTGTGAGCCCTGGCTTGACCTCGAGTCGCCGGGACTGCTCGGGTGTGTAGAAGGTCAGATACTGCAACGGGTACGGGCGTGGGCCCACCATACTCATGTCTCCACGTACCACGTTCCATAGCTGAGGCAATTCATCAACACTCGTTCTGCGCAGAATGCTGCCGATCCTTGTCAACCGCTCCTCATCGCCCACAGCACCTTCGCCGACAGCGTCGGGTTCGCGCATCGTCCGCAGTTTCAGAATCGTGAACGGCCGTCCCCGGAGACCAGCCCGCTGCTGCCGGAATAGCACGGGCCTCCCCATGCCTACCCTCACCGCTATCGCCGCCACCGCTATGAGCGGCGACGACGCAATCAGCAGACCAACCGCCATCACGATGTCCCGAATACGCCTCGCTTCCAACCTGCCTCCCAACATCTTCAGAAGATGTCTGAATCGCTCATCGATAGCCGCCACCGTCTCGGATCGGCAATCTCCGCTTCACTCTCGCGAAGCGGCAAGACGCCGAAACGGAAGACGGGATCCAGCGGTATGAATCCAAGCCTCTCAGCCTCGACAGAAAGGGGATCATGCACAGACAGGATCATGTTTAGACGCTTCGGCATTCGATTGATGTACTCGCCGAGCACACCCAGCAGAAGTTGACCGAGGAGTCGGCGATCCGGAGGAATCCGACACTCCACAATGTTCAGTTCGGTCTCGCCTTCTTCCCGCAACGAGTCAACCAACCTGGCCACCATGTAATAGTGGATGCCGTCGCGCTCCCATTCGAACGCGTCGTACCGGAACACAGGATGGGCAAAGAACCGCCAGTCGAGGACCTCGGGCCGACGCTCCACAGTCGTGATTCGGTTCGTGAGGAGAGACTCTGCTGCCCCAGTGTGCTTGGCCGAGAAGCCACCGGCAATGGGCGTGACCGTGGCTGCCCCGATCGCTCCGCACCTCTCAGCCAGGAGATCAGCGTCGGCCACGAACATCGGCAGGTGCAACAGATCGCTCCAGCCAAGCCGGTTCACAAACCCGTAGTGGGAGTTCAGGTTCGGAAAGCCCCACACGGCCAGGTGTTCATGCCGATCCCGGAGTTCCTGATACAACTCGCTCGCCAGCGTGACGAACACCCCCCGGCCCGCGTAGTCAGGATCTGTCATCGTGGTCATCGACAAAGATCCAAGGCCAGACTGCTCACCTACCCGGAGATAGGCCGGCGATACCGCGTAGTGACCCACTAGACGATCGCCATCCCACATCAGCTTCGCGGGTCTACCAGGCACGGGGTTCTGTAGAAAGCGCCATCTCCAGAGGGCAGCACTCAGCGGCCGCCCGTAGGCGCGATTGAATAGGTCCACCACCGCTTGCTCGTGACCCTCTGCAAGGCCGGTCATCTGCATATATCGCAAGCCTCCCTAACGGCTACCGCCGGGTGAGCGCGAGGAGGGGGTTAACACAACCCCCTTCAGCCCGAGACGCGTCTGCCTCCACGCCTGCGCCTGCGCGAGGTCTTCTCTTCAGCTCCGGGCCCGCCGTTGTGCCCATACCCGTACCCGTACCCATACCCATACCCATACCCATACCCATAGCGTGAACCTCGCGTTCGCACGCGGTTGTACACGTACCCGAGGATCGGCGTACCCACTGTGGCGATCCGGCCCCCGGCGTCTTCCACCGTGTGCAAAGGCGTTCTGTTCTCAACCACCAGCAAGACGCCATCGGACTTGCCCGTGATCGCCAGCGCGTCGGCCGAGGCCAGGGTCGGGGGGGCATCCACGACGATGAGGTCGCCCTGCTCCCGCAGAACTGAGATCGCCCGACGAAACGCCGACGAGTGGAAGAAGCCGACTCCAGGGTCGACGGGGGATCCGGCCGGACACATGGCCAGCAACCCGGCACCCCACTCCAGGCGGCGTACGCACTCCTCGGGCGCCGCGCCGTTGCCCAAGTCGGTGAGGCCCTTGGCATCGGTGAGCCGCACCCAACGGGTGAGGCCCCGGGCATGCGTGTCGCCATCTACCAACACCACCCGCCGTCCCCCGAGGGCTGCGGCCGCGGCGACGTTCAGGGCCACCACCGTCTTGCCGTCGCCCTGGCGGGCGCTGGTGACGCACACCACCGTTGCCTCATGTTCCCGGAGGGCGCTCTCCAGCGAAGAGGCCACAAAGCGGAAGGCTTCGGCCGCTACCGAACCGGGTTGGGTGAGGGCCGGAGCCTTGCCCTGTGAGCCCACCGATTCCAGATCCGGTACGGTCCCCAGCAGTGGTGCCCCCAAGACGGGGGCGGGGTCGTGGCGGCTCTCGGCGATGCGGTGACGCTGGCCCCGCCACCAAGCCAGGGCGCACCCGGCCAGCAGGCCCAGCACACCTCCGAGCACACCGTTGCGTGCCGGGCGGGGCTGGGCGGGGCTTCCGGGCAGTTCGGCGGCTTCGAACACCTGCACCCCCGACCCGAACAAGGCGGCATCGACGGAGATCTGCTTGGCGCGGGAGTTCAGGTCCACCACCTCGGCGGCGGCGGCGTCGCGCTCGGCCCGCAGCGCCGAGTTGTCGTCCCCGGCGGCAATGGCCGACTCGATCTCGGCTATGCGGGCCTGCAATTCGGCCCGCGCCTGATCGAGTTCAGCGATGGAGGCGGCGGCATTGGCCTGCACTTCCTGGCGAACTAGGTCCTGGTAGGCCTGGCCCACGGCGTCGGCGATCTGCTTGGCCCCCGACGGAGTGGTGTCGGTGGCCGCGATGGTTATTAGGTCCAGGTCGCGCGAGGCGGTGGCGCTCACCCGGCCCTTCAAGTCCGAGGGGCCCAGCCTGCCCCCAATGAGCTCCGAGGCCCGCAGCAGCGCCGGTGATGAGGAGGCCAGTTGCGCCTGGGTGCGCACGTACCGCTGCGGGTCGATGACGATGCGGCTCTGGTCGCGAAACACCCCGGCGTTGCGAGGGTCCGAAAGGATCATCTGGGCCGTGGCGCGGTAGCGCACCGGTTGCAAGTACGACAGGCCGAATACCAGCAGGGCGCTTAGCAGAGTGAAAGCCACGATCAGACGCCAGTAACGCAGCAGCACCGGCCAGATCTCGAGTTGGGCCAGGTGTCGTTCGGCGGCGGGGCCCGGCTCGCGAGCCCAGGCTTCGGAGAGCATCAGTTCCCCCCGCTCGCCGCCCCGAGTGTCCCGCTCGCCAGGACCTGCAGCGTGGAGAGGGCGATCTCATCATCGAGGGGCGGCTGCAGCCCTTGCAGGTCCTGCGGAGCCAGGGGAGGCACGGCATAGGCGGTGATCAGGTCGTGGGGCCGGCGCAGCAGATCCTCTCCGGCACCGGTCAGCACCTCGTGCAGTTTCTCGCCGGGGCGCAACCCGGTGAACTCGAAGGGTATGTCGATGCCGGGGTCTAGCTCGCCCACCAACTCCCGCGCCAGGTCGACAATGCGCACCGGTTCGCCCATGTCCAGTACCAGCACCTCGCCGGCCAGGCCTACCGCCCCGGCCTGCAACACCAACTGCACCGCCTCTTCGATGGTCATGAAGAACCGCGTCACCTCGGGGTGGGTGATGGTAACCGGGCCCCCGAGCCGAATCTGCTGCTCCATGGAGGCGATCACCGACCCCTGGCTGCCCAGCACGTTGCCGAAGCGCACCGACACCCCCACCATCGACGAGGCGAAGTTGGCGGTCAACATCTCGGCCGTCCGCTTGGTGAAGCCCAGCACGCAGATGGGGTCGGCCGCCTTGTCGGTGCTGATGTTCACGAAGCGGTGCGCTCCCACCGCGGCGGCCGCCTGCAACACGTTCAGGGTGCCCCACACATTGGTCTTCACCGCCTCTAGGGGGAAGCGCTCCAGGAAGGTGACGTGCTTGAGGGCGGCGGCGTGGAAGACCACCTCGGGACGACAGCGCTCCATGACCCGGTCGAGGGCTTCCCGGTCGCGGATGTCGCTCACGATCAGCGACTCCGAATCGAGCAAGGCCCGGCCTTCCAGCCGCAACTGCAGGCGGTGCAGGGCGTTTTCGTCGCGGTCGAGCATGTACAGGGCGGAAGGCCGGAAGCGCGAGATGGTGGCGCAGAGTTCCGAGCCGATGGAACCGCCCGCCCCAGTTACCAGCACCCGGCGGCCCTCCAGGTAGCCGGCCACCTGCGCGGTGTCGATGTGAACCTCCTGGCGGCCCAGGAAGTCGGCGAAGCTCAGCGGGCGGATGTGGCGGGTGGCGACTGCGGTGTCGAGGAACTTGGCCATGCGGGGCAGGATCAGCACCCGCAGGCCGGCCCGGCGAGCCTCGGCGGCCACCTCGGCTATCTGGGCTCGGCTTGCCGACGGCATGGCGATCACCAGGGTCTCGGCCCGGGTCGAAGCCGCCACCGCGGCAATCGACCCTCGCCCGCCCAGCACCCGCGACCCCAGGATGTGCAGGTTCTGCTTGGCGGGCTCGTCGTCTAGGAAGCCCACCGGGCGCAGAGCAGTTTCTGGATCGCGCAGCAAGGCCCGGGCGGCTTCGTAGCCACCCTCACCCGCCCCGAAGATCAGGGTGCGCTCCCGGCCCTGCGCTCGCGACAAGGTGGCCAGTTGCCGCAGCAACCGCACCAGATAGCGGCTGCTGAAAGCCAGGACGATGGCCACGCCGGTGCCCCCGGCGGCCCCGCTCAGCGGGATGGGCCGGGGGCCCGAGATGGTTATCAGGCTGATGCCCAGGGCGGCGCCTACAGCCCCAAAGGTGAGGCCCAGCGTGCCGGCCTCCTCGAACGAGGCGAAGCGCAGGCGCCCGGTGTACAGGCCTCCCAGCAGGCCCGCCGCCACCTGGCCGATGACGGCGTAAGCGGTGACCAGAGCCAGGCCGCGCCAGTCGACCCGGGCAGGCTCGAAGTCGAAGCGAACGAAGGTGACCAGGCCCAGGCCCACCGCCCAGCAGACCGCATCGACGGCGGCCAAGATCGCCCCTCTACGCAGCAGCAAGCGCATCTTGGGGGAGTATGGCAGACCGACGAGCGTCGTCGCCGGGAAGGCGGTGGTCCGGCTCATCCCGGCGCCGGGCTTCGCTGCCGGGGCGAAGCGTTCGTTCGGGACCGTTGGTGCCCCAGGCGGGTCCGGGCTCATGCGCTCTCGCGGGAGGGGCCGCCATTCTTCAGCCTCGGCAGAAGCCGGGGAACTCGCGGCGCACCGTCTCGACAAAGCGGACCGGCGTTTCGCCGTTCACCGCCAGCGTGGCCGGCACCACCAGCGGTTGCGGCTGCAGGGTAAGGGTGTAGCCGGGTTGGGTGAGGGTCTCCGCCCACCTAACCGTCACGCTCACCGACTCGCCGAGGTCGGCATCCACGATCACCGAGACCGCCGTGCGGCCGAACTCCTCCAGGAAGGCACCCCCGACAGGCTGGCCGTTCACCTCCAGGCCCATAACCGAGGCGCCGCGCGGGGGGTAGACGGTCACCATCCAGCGGCCGTAGTTGACCAGGTTGCCGCGAGGCATGAACTCCATACCCGCCGGGGTGGCGTTCATCAGCACCAGGGTTAGCCCGCCCTCAACCCGGCAGTCATCCGCCGCCAAGCCCACCTCAAAGGCCGTGGTGGTGAACAGATCGATCTTGTTGCGGCCGAAGTTCTGTGTGGTGACCATGAGGTCACCGTGGCCGCCGGGCAGCACTCCACCGTCGGCCCCGGCTGCGGCCAGCATCGAGTCCACCGCCGCTTCTCCGGTGACCAGAGCCATCCGGCGTTCGGCTGTGGCCCGGCGAAGAGCCGAGAAAACTGCGGCCCGGTCTGCTGCCGCCCCGCCTACCAACTGGGAGAACACCTCCTGCACCGCTTCTCCCAGGAAGGCGTTCTGTTCCCCCGGCCGGGTGTCGTCGGGAAACTGTCGGTACGAGTCGATGAGGAAGTCGGTGGCCAGAGCAGCGCCTTCTAGGGGTACGTCGCCGACGGTCAAGGTCGGGAAGGCGTCCAGCAGGTACCCCAGACCCACCAGGTCGACCCGCGCTGCGGCATCGACCTCCACCCCGGTTCCTACCGCGTACAGGCGCCGAGCTACTTCGGCCACAGTCGGGAAGTCGGGGGACAGGTTGACGTTGGCCCACAAGGTCGTGTTGGCCATGAACTCGCCGTAGCGGCGAATGTAGTCGACCGGCGCCTCCACCGCGATGTGCTTGCCGGCCGCGTCTCGCGCCTGCAGCGCCCCCACCACGCTGCCGAAGGCGTCGAGGCTCACTCCCGTCTCGTCGATGTGCAACACCGTGTACCAGCCGGGAAGCCCCCCCGTGGCCCGCCGCTCCGCTCCGTTCTCCAGCACCAGCAGCAGCCGGTAGGGGTCCTCGCCTCTTGCGGCCGCGCTCAGGCGGTCCACCAGGGGCAGCGCCCCGCTCAGCGTGTCGTACAGGCTTGCCGTCACCCGGTCGGCCTCGGCGAAGCGCTCGGCTACGAAGCCCAGCCGGGGGCGAGGGGCGGCGTTCAGCGCACCGCGGGCATCGGCCACCACTCCCAGCGCCCCGGCCAGGGTCGTTCTCAGGCCGGCCAGTCCTTCGGGCTCCAGGCGCCCCTCGGCGTAGATGGGGGCCCTGTCGGCCAGCACGAAGCTCAGCAGGTCCAGCGTGGCCTGCGAGGTGTTGCGCACCGCCACCACCCCCGCTTCGGCCGCCCGCACCTCGCTGCCCACGTAGGGCACTAGGCGGGCCGGAGCCACCCAGGGAGAAGAGAGCGATCGTTGGGCCGCCACCAGGGAGTCCAGGGCGTTGCCCAGGCGAACTCGGGCCCCTTCCAGGTCGCCGGAGCCCACCAGATTCGCCGCGTCGCGGGCCGCCGCCTCGGCCGCCGCCGCCTGACGGCGAGCCGACATCACCTCGGCGACGCCTAGAGCACCCCAGGCGCCCAACAGGAGAGCCAGACCCATCAGGCCCAGCGCCAACCGGTGGCGGCGCAGCCGCCGCATCAGGCGGCGCTTCAGTGGACTCTGCGGCGGCAACTAGGCCTCAGGGGCGCACCGCGGGGGAGGAGGGCAGTCTCCCCGGTGCGCCTCGAGATCAGCGTTCGGCGCGACGAACCCGACGCGCCACCAGCAGGGCCGAGCCCCCAAGCAGCACGAGGGCACCGATGGCCAGGCCGAAGGGAACCAGGCCGAACCCGGTCCACACCAGGCCGGCGGCCACGGTGATGGTGCGGCTAGTCGAAGCTCCGCTTTCGGAAGTGGCGGTGACCGTGTAGGTGCCGTCGGCGGCGTAGGTGTGGGTAATGGGGTTGGTGAAGAAGAACGACGCAGCCATGGAGCGGTGGCCCCCGCCGCCGCTTTGGCCGTCGCCGAAGTCCCAGGTGCAGCAGAGACCGGGCAGCCCGAAGGCGGTGAACTGAACCTCGAGGCCGTTGGCGCTAACCCTGATCCCCGCCCCGGGGGGAACGGTGGTGGTGGTACTGGTGGAGTACGGCTCTTCTTGGGCCAGCACCGTCAGCGGCACAGCCAGCAACGCCGCCGCGATGGCCAATATGATCAACTTCCGCATGACTAGCCCTCCCTCATATGCGCCATCCCACGAACCAAGCGCCCCAAAGCGATCATCGCTGGCAAAGGGGCACTATTGGTCTGTCAGCCAGCGCGAGAGTACGCCCGCATCCAGACCCTGTCAACTTGTGCCGACCTTCGGCGGAGGTCTGCGTGTTCGGCTTCCCCCTCCGGATTCGGCCCGGCGGCCTCACGCACCTCCCCCGGTTCTTCTCCCTCTCCCACGGGTGTGGGAGAGGGCTTGGGGTCGTGTCCCGTTGTGTGGTGTAGGTGGCTGCTTCCCTCAGCGTGCTCCCCGGGCTATGAGGCGGCGGGGAGGGTATGGCTGATGTTGGCTGTCACCTCCTTGGTGTCAGTCTGGTCGGGCCGGTCGATTTGTGCCATGGATTCTTCGGAGAGGTAGCGGCGGTCGCCGGCTTGCCATTCGTCGTGTTGTTCGGCGAGCACCGCGCCGACG
Source organism: Actinomycetota bacterium (assembly GCA_016870535.1). Lineage (GTDB taxonomy): Bacteria > Actinomycetota > Acidimicrobiia > Spongiisociales > UBA11373 > VGBK01. The sequence continues at coordinate 12,930 of VGBK01000041.1, forward strand.
AGGCGGGTGACGGATTGGTCGTCGGGGAAGATGCCGACTGGGTCGCAGCGTCGTTTGATCTCCCGGTGCAGGCGTTCGAGGGGGTTGGTGGACCAGATCTTGGTCCAATGCGCCCGGGGGAACGACGAGTAGGCGGTGACGTCGGCTTCGGCTTCGGCTTCGTCGAGGAGGTCGGCGACGGCGGGATGGGTCTGCCGGAGGGTGTCGGCGACGGCGCGTAGCTGGCGGCGGGTGTTGGCTTGGTCGGGTTGGGCGAAGATGGTGCGGACGGTGGCGCCGATCATTTCGGCATGCGCTTTGGGGGCGAGGGCTTGCAGGTTTCTCATCAGGTGGACCCGGCAGCGTTGCCAGGCCGCTCCGGCCAGAGTCCTGGAGATAGCCTTTCGCAGCCCGCGGTGGGCGTCGGAGATGACCAGACGCACCCCGCCCAGACCCCGTTCTCGCAGGCGGCGCAGGAACTCGGTCCAGAACAGCTCATCCTCGGAATCCCCAACGGCGACATCCAAAACCTCCCGGTTGCCGTCTGAGGCGACGGCGGTGGCGACGACCACCGCCCGGGAGACGATGCGATGATCCTTGCGGGCTTTCAGATAGGTGGCGTCTAACCACAGGTAAGGGAAGCCGACATGATCCAGCCGCCGGCTGCGGAACGCGTCCACCTCCACGTCGATCTGGGAGCAGATGCGAGACACCGTCGACTTGGAAACCCCCGAATCCACCCCCAGAGCCCGGACCAGGTCATCCACCTTCCGGGTCGAGGTGCCGGTCACATAGGCGGTGGCGATCACCGCCCACAGCGCCCGATCCACCCTCCTGCGGGGCTCCAGCAGGGAAGGGAAGAACGAACCGGTCCGCACCTTCGGCAGCCGCAACTCCACATCCCCCGCCGGCGTGGACAACGTCCGGGGCCGGCCCCCGTTGCGCAGATTCGACCGTGACTCCGTCCGCTCGTGCGGCTCTGCCCCGATCGCCCCGCTCAGCTCAGCGTCGATCAGCTCCTGCAGGGAACGTTCCAGCAGATCCCGGAACAGATCCCGGACCGGCTCACCCCCCAGTTCACCCACCAGCCCCAACAGTCGGCCATCATGAACCTCGGCCATCGTGCGACTCCTCTCGAGTCCGCGGCTAACGAACTCGCTGAGGGTCGCACGGTGGCCCTACCGCGTCACGGACCCCCGCCCCCACTTACACCAAACCGTGGGACGCAACCGGGCTTGGGGGAGGGCTGCGGACTTCTCCCCCTCCCGCCCCATGTCAAGACCGGGGTGATGGTGGGCGGGTGTTCGGGGACATGGTGGACAGGTTGATGGTGCGGATGGGGTGGTGCCGGTAGTAGACGGTGTAGATGCCGTCGCTGGTGGTGGGTCGGATGGC
>VGBK01000042.1 GCA_016870535.1 Actinomycetota bacterium
GGGTCGCCTTCCTCTGGACGGCCCGCTATCGGCTGGGCGGGCCCTGGGTCGACCTGGGGCACCTGGAACGAGAGCGGACCGTGGCCTACGACGTGGACGAGGTCGTCGGGGTGCTGCAGCCCTGAGCCCCTGCCTCACCAGGGGCGTGGGGCGGGTAAGGTGCTCCCGAGATGTTCGGGCGCAAGCGGGTGAAGCCCATCGAGGCCAAGAGCCTCGACGACCTCAAGCCCCTGCTCGCCGAGGGGAAGCCGGTGCTCCTCGATTTCATGCAGGTGAACTGCCGCAGCTGCCGCATCATGGACGGCATCGTCAACGAACTGGCCGAGGAGTACGCCGGCAGCGCCTATGTGGTCAAGGTGGACCTGGCCCGGGTGCCCGCCGCGACCGCGGCCTTTTCGATCAAGGCCACCCCCACTTTCGTGCTGCTGGGCCGGCCGGCCGCCCCGGCGGCGAAGAAGAAGGCGGCGCGCCGGGTGGAGTCCCCGGCCGGCGGGACCGATCGGGGGCCGGTCGCCCGCTGGCGGGCCTCCGGCCTGGTGCGCAAGGACCAACTCACTCGTGCCCTCGAGGGGGCCGGAGCGGTGCGCGCCGAGTAGCGGGATACCGGCGGCTACCCGTACGCGTAGAAGCCGCGGCCCGCCTTCCGCCCCAACAGGCCTCCCTCCACCATGCGGAGCAGCAGCGGCGGCGGGGCGTAGAAGGGGTCCTTGAACTCGGCGTAGAGGGTCTCGGCCACCGCCAGCACCACGTCGAGGCCGATGAAGTCGCACAGTTGCAGGGGACCCATGGGATGGTTGGTGCCCAGCCGCATCCCCCGGTCGATGTCCTCCCGGGTGGCGTGCCCCCCCTCGTACATGCGGATGGCGGCCATGGTGTACGGGCTGAGCAAAGCGTTGACGATGAACCCGGCCCGGTCGGGGGCCTGGATCACCTCCTTGTGCAGCACCTCGGCGGCGAAGTCCCGGGCGGCGGCCAGGGTCTCCGGCGAGGTGAGAACCGACGGGATGAGTTCCACCAGGTTCATCACCGGCACCGGGCTGAAGAAGTGCAGCCCGACCACCTGTTCCGGGCGCCGGGTGGCTCGGGCCAGGCGCACGATGGGGATTGAGGAGGTGTTCGACCCCAGCAGGGCGTCGGGGCGGGCCACGATCTCGTCGAGGCGGCGGAACAGCGCCGCCTTCACCGCGGCGTCCTCCACCACCGCCTCCACGACCAGGTCGCGGTCGGCCATCACCTCGAGGTCGGCACCGAAGGACAGCCGCCCCTGGACCGCCTCCCTCTCCTCCGCAGACAGCTTGCCCCGCTCGACCGCCCGGCCGAGCGAGCCCTCCACCCGCCGCTGCGCCGCGGCGGCCAGATCGGGCCCGGCTTCCACCACGACCACCTCGAGGCCCGCCCGGGCACAGACCTCGGCGATGCCCCCGCCCATGAGCCCGCCCCCGACTACTCCCACGCGTTGCCGGTTCACCTTCTCCTCCTCGATCCTCTGCCGCCCCGAGCCTATCCGGCGAGCGAGCCGCCGGTCGGGCGGTAACCTGGGCCCATGGAATACGGCCCGCGTCCCCGGCCCGTCTTCTTCGGCCTGGCCCTCATCACCATCGGCGTCCTCTTCCTGCTGCGCGAGATGGACCTGCTCCCCGACGTCTCCCTGTGGACCCTCGTCTGGCTCGGCCTCGGAGGCTGGCTGTTCGTGGGCACCCTCGCCGGCAACCGGCGCGGCTGGTTCTGGCCGCTCACCCTGCTGGCCATCGGGGGCTTCATGCTGGCCCGCGACCTGGGGTACCTGCCGCGGCGCTTCGCCCTCTGGCCGGTGGTGGTGATCGCCATCGGCCTCTCCCTGGTCCTGGAGGCCGTCGGCGGCAAGGGGGCGGATCGGAAGCCGGAGCGGCCCGGGCCGACCGTCTGAAGCCGACGGGCCCTCACCCGGTAGCATCGGGCAGCCGATGACCCTGCCCGCCCCCAGCCCGGCCTCCGCTCACCTGGGCCTCAGTCGCGCCGAGGTGGCCGAGCGCGAGGCGGCGGGCCTGGTGAACGCCGTCCCCTCCGGGCCGAGCCGCACCCTGGTCCAGATCATCCGGGCCAACGTCTTCACCGTCTTCAACCTGCTGCTGGGGGCCCTGCTGGTGCTGGTCCTGGTGGTCGCCCCCATCCAGGATGCCCTGTTCGGCGTGGTGCTCATCACCAACTCCGCCATCGGCATCCTCCAGGAGTTGCGAGCGAAGCGCACCCTCGACCGCCTCGCCCTGTTGAACGCCCCCCGGGCCCTGGTGGTGCGCGACGGCCGGGAGGTCGACCTGGCGGTGGACCGGGTGGTCCTCGACGACCTGCTGGTGCTGCGCCCCGGGGATCAGATCGTGGTCGATGGGGAGGTGGTCGCCACCGAAGGGCTGGAGGTCAACGAGTCCCTGCTCACCGGCGAGTCCGACCCCATCCTCAAGGAACCCGGCGAGTCGGTGCTGTCGGGCTCCTTCGTCTCCTCCGGCGCCGGGCGGTACCGGGCGACCCGGGTGGGCGCCGAGGCGTACGCCGCCCGCATCGCCGAGGAGGCCAAGCGCTTCACCCTGGTGCGCAGCGAGTTGCGCAACGGCATCAACCGGCTGCTGGCCGTCATCGGGTGGACCATGATCCCCACCGTCACCCTGCTGGTCTGGAGCCAGGTGCAACTGGGCGACCACGTCGGCATCAAAGAGGCGCTGCGGGGCACCGCCGCCGGCATCGTGGCCATGGTGCCCGAGGGCCTGGTGCTGCTCACCTCGGTGGCCTTCGCCGTGGGTGTGGTCCGCCTGGGCCGGCGACGGGTCCTGGTGCAGGAACTCCCGGCGGTGGAGGGCCTGGCCCGGGTCGACGTGGTCTGCTTCGACAAGACGGGCACCCTGACCGAGGGCAGGCTGGCCGTGGAGTCGCTGGAGGTGCTCGACGAGAAGCACGACCCGGCCCCCGCCCTGGGGGCGCTGGCCGCCTCCGACCGGAACCCCAACGCCACCCTGCAAGCCATCGCCGACGCCTTCCCCGCCCCGGCCGCCGGGTGGCGGCCTTCCGCCGCGGTCCCCTTCTCGTCGGCCCGCAAGTGGAGCGGCGCTTCGTTCGACGGCACCGGGTCGTGGGTGCTGGGAGCGCCGGAGATGATTCTCCCCGACGACCCGCTGATCGCTGCCTCGCTGGAGGCGGCCGCCTCCCGGGGCCATCGGGTCCTGCTCCTGGCCCGGGGCTCGGGGCCCCTCGCGCCCGACACCCTGCCGCCGGGCCTGGAGCCGGTGGCCCTGGTCGGGCTCACCGACCGCGTCCGGCCCGACGCCGCCCAGACCCTGCGCTATTTCGCCGCCCAGGGAGTGGCCGCCAAGGTCATCTCGGGCGACCACCCCCAGACGGTGGCCGCCATCGCCGCTCAGGTGGGCCTCGAGGGAGCCGACCGGGTGGTGGACGCCCGCACCCTGCCGGAGGACCCCGAGGCCCTCGCCGAGGTCCTCGAGCAGGGCACCGTGTTCGGACGGGTCACCCCCCACCAGAAGCGCGCCATGGTGGCCGCCCTGCAGTCCCGGGGGCACGTGGTGGCTATGACCGGCGACGGAGTCAACGACGCCCTGGCCCTGAAGGACGCCGACATCGGCATCGCCATGGGGTCGGGCGCCGCCGCCTCGCGAGCCGTGGCCCAGCTCGTCCTCCTCGACGGCTCCTTCGCCACCCTGCCTTCGGTGGTGGCCGAGGGTCGCCGGGTCATCTCGAACATCGAGCGGGTGGCCAACCTCTTCCTCACCAAGACGGTCTACGCCTTCCTCCTCGCCATCCTGGTGGGGCTCTTCTCCCGGCCCTTCCCCTTCGTCCCCCGCCACCTCACCCTGGTGGGCTCGCTCACCATCGGCATCCCCGCATTCTTCCTGGCGCTGGCCCCCTCCGCCCAACGAGCCCGGCCGGGATTCGTGCGCCGGGTGGTGAGCTTCGCCCTCCCCGTGGGGACCCTGGCCGCCGCCGCCACCTACTGCGCCTACGAACTGGCCATCTTCGAGGGCATCGGCCTCATCGAGGCCCGCACCCTGGCCGCCCTGGTCCTGGTCTCCATAGGCCTCTTCGCCCTGGTGATCAACGCCCGCCCTCTCACCCCCTGGCGGCGCCTGCTCATCGGGGGCATGGCGGCGGCCTTCCTCATCGTGCTGGCGAGCAACCGGCTGCGGCACTTCTTCGAGCTGGACCTGCCGCCGCTGGTGGTGCTCCTCGCCGGGGTGGGCATCGTGGGCCTCACCGGCGGGATCCTCTATGGGGCGCTGCGCGCGGTGGGGTGGGCCCAGCAGGTCCCCGACATGCTGCGCTCCCCCAAGGGGGAAGGGGGGGTGGTCCCGGTGCTGCGCCACTCCGTCGCCTGGCTGCGCGAGCGGGCCCGGCGCATCGGCGACCCCCTCGACCCCGGTCTGCCCCCCGAGCCGCCCGGTTAGGAGGCGGCCGCCGGTACGATGCCGCCCGGCCGATGCCACAGGATCAACAGGTCATCACCATCACCGAGGAGGCTCTGCAGCGCGTCCTGGAAGTGCGCGCCGCAGAAGACGACGCCGCCGAACTGGCCCTGAGCCTGGCGGTGGCCGGGCCGCGAGGCCGGGGCTGGCAGTACGAGTTGGCCCTCGTCCCGCTGGCCGACGCCGGCGAAGAGGACGCCGTCGGGCGCTACGGCGACCTTCCGGTGGTGGTCCCCGCGGCCAGCGTGTCCCTGTTGCAGGGGGCGAGCCTGCGCCTCGACGAAGGCGGCCTGGCGCTCGACAACCCGAACCGCCCGCCGGCCGCGCCCTGGTGGCCGGGGGACGATGCCCCCTTGGAGGCCCGGGCGGCCGCCGTCCTCGACCACGAGATCAACCCCTCCATCGCCGGCCACGGGGGCTGGGCGCAACTGGTCGAGGTGGAGGGCAACGACGTGCACCTCAGCCTGGGGGGCGGCTGCCAGGGCTGCGGCATGGCCCAGGTGACCCTGCGCCACGGCATCGAGGCAGGCCTGCGGCACTGGATCCCGGAGTTGGGGGCGGTGCTCGACGTCACCGACCACGCCTCGGGCGAGAACCCCTTCTACTGAGCCCGGCCGCTCAGGCCGCGGGGAGAGCCACGGTGAAGACCGAGTGGCCGCTGCGATAGTCGTAGCTGAGGTCGCCGTTCATCAGGCGGGCCAGTTGCCGGGACACGGTGAGTCCCAGGCCCACCGACTCGGTCCGCCCCACCTCCTTGTGGGCCCGGCTGTAGGGAGCGAAGATGCGCTCCCGGTCGGCCTCCGGGATGCCGGCGCCGTCGTCGATCACCGAGAGGGCGACGAGGTCGCCGAGCCTGTCGACCCGCACCGTGATGTGGGGCCCGCCGTACCGATCGGCATTGGCCAGCAGGTTGCGGAAGATCTGGCGGACTCGCACCGGATCGGCGAAGACCTTGGCCTCCCCCTCGTGGCGCACGGTCGCCACCTCCTTGCCGAGGCGTCGCGCCACCAGCACGGCGTCCACCTGGTCCCACAGGTGGATGGCGTCCCGGGTGACTGCCACCTCATCGAGGTCCAGGCGCGAGGCCACCAGCAGGTCCTCTACCAGGTCGGCCACCTCGGTGGCCTGGTCGCCGATGAGGTCAATGAAGTGGTGCACCTCCTCCGGGTCGAGGTGATCCAGCCGGTCGCGCAACTCGTGGGAGAACCCGACCACCGCGGTGAGCGGGGTGCGCAGTTCGTGGCTGACGGTGGCGACGAACTCATCCTTGGAGCGCACCAGTTGCCGCAGGCGGTCGGCGGCCCGGGACTGATCGGTGACGTCGTGGGACACGCCGATGACCCCGACCACCCGGCCCTCCTCCCACATGGGAGAGAAGTGGGTGGCGAAGACCAGGTCGCCTACGCCCAACGTCCCGTGGAAAGACTCCCCCGCCAGAGCGCGGCGCATGGCCTGCACCATGCCGGGGGAGTCGCGGTGCATCTCGAAGAAGGAACGGCCCACCGCCTCCCCGGAAGCCAGTCCCAGGGTGCGCAGGCCCTGCCCTTCGGAGAAGGTGAAGACCCCGTGCTCGTCGACGGCGAAGACCACGATGGGAGCGCCGGCCATCACGGTGCGCAGCCGATCCTCCACCCGGCGCAACTGGTTACGAGCCCGCAGGTGCTCGGTGAGGTCGGTGAACGACACCACAGCCGACGACGGGTCGGGGCGCCCCTCCACGGTGGGGACGACGAGACGCAGGATCCCGGTGTGAAGGGCTCCTTCGGTGTCGCCGAGCTCGACCTTGACCTCGTGGCGGGTCTGGCCCCGCCAAAGGGCGTCGATCTGGGAGAGCAGCGCCTCGTGGTACTCCGACCCCAGAGACCCGGAGGCGGCTGCCTCGGCGAATCCTTCGGCGCTGGGCGCCCGGAACAGGGAGCGGGTGGCCTCGTTGACCCGGCGCACCACCACCCCCGCAGCCGCCAGGTGCGCCTGCTCGGGCCGGGAGGCCAGGAAGGAGGCCAACTGCGTCGCCCCCTCGGCGTGCCAGCGTTCGAACTGGGCCACCACGGAGGACAGGTCCACCTCCCAGAGAGGGGTGGGGGACATCTCGAAGAGGTTGCGCAGGTGGGCCTCGCTCTGGCGCAGCCGGGCCTCGGCCCGAACCCGGTCGGTCAGGTTGGTGAGGTGCACGAACAGGTAGCGCGGCCGGGCGGCGGCATCGTGGACCAGCGACATCCCCACCAGGCCCCAGGCAGCGCGGCGGTCTTTCAACCGCAGGCGGATCTCACTCTGGATGCTCCACGCCTCCCCCGCCAGGAGTTGCTCGACGGCGGCGGCGTGCCGCTCCGTGTCGTCGGGGTGCAGGAAGGCCGACCAGGGGGCCCCCAGCAGTTCCTCCGCCGGGCGCCCCAGCAGGTCGCACAGCGCCTGGTTCACCTGGAGCAGCACGCCGTCGAGATCCAGAGCCGCCATGCCGCTCGAAGCCCCTCGGAAGGCGGCCTGCAGCACCCCCTCCGCTTCCTGGAGGCGGCCCACGGTGAGATCGCGGTCGATCCGCCAGCGCCGGGTGGCCGCCCCCACCAGGCAGGCGGCCGCCCCGGCGGCGAACACCACCAGGCTGCGGACGGACGCCGTCGGGGTGGCCGGAGGCCTCGCCGCAAAGAGGAGGGCGGCGAAGTAGGCACCGGCCACGAGCGGAGGGACCGCAGGCGCCCGCCCGGCGGAGAGGACCAGTGGATAGACCAGGGCCAGCGGGAGGAACCACACTTCCAACGGGCCGGGGATGGACTCGGTCATCTGCCCCACCAGGAGCAGCACCGACAGCGCGAAGCCGCCGCGCACCATCGGCCACCACCGCTCCTGAGGGCGCACCAAGCCCCCAACGGCCATCAGCACCAGCATGCCCAGGATCCCGGTGCCCGACCAGACCCACACCCCCGGGTCGGCAGAGGCCCAGACCACCCCGGCATGCCCGGCCAGGCCGACCACCACCGCCGGTTCGAGGCGGGGCAGCAGCCGGGTGTAGAACGAGGGCAGGCGACTTCGCGTGGCAGACCTCCGGGCGGGCGCTCGCCGTGCTATCGGCAGCCTCCGGGGCCTGCTGAAGGGCAACGCGCCACCTGATTCCGGAGCGGACCGCCCCCGTCGCGTCGTCCGCCGCCGGTGGCCTCAGATGCCGCCGGCGATCTCTTCGAGGCAGTCCATCAGCCACCGGTGGGCCGCCGTCCCCGGGCGGAAGTCGGCCTCTGCCACCGCCTGGATCCGCCCCTGCTCCCGTAGCTCCACGACCTGGCGGTAGTTGCTGCGCGGCTCCGTCTGGTAGACGCCCAAGGTGCGCCCGCCCCGTTCGTTGAGCAGGCTGAACACCGGCACGTCGCTGGGGCCGTCGCCGATGTAGATCATCCGCTCGAAAGGGACCCGGCGCTCCGGCGCGCTCATGTGGGCATGGACGTCGACGGCCGGGTCGCGGTTCGCCCCCTTGTTGATCTCGAAGAGGGCCCGGGTCTTGGCGGTGTTGTCGATCACGCAGCCCGGCCGGAGGATGCGCCCGGCCTTTTCGACTTCCCCGGGGCGGCCCAGGAAGCCGGGGGGAGCGGCATGGGCGACGAAGCTGCTGGCCCAGATGCCGTCGAGGTGAGCGGCGATGGGACTGCCCTCCACCATGGGGCGCAAGCCGGCGCTGATGACGTAGTGCTCCACCGTCAGGCGCCGGGCGGAGGCGGTGGCGAGAGAGGCCGCCCGGCGGCGGGTGGCCTCCAGGAAGTCGGGAATACCGGGGCTGGGACGGAGTCGGCCCCCCAGGGCGCGCAGCCGGGCGTTGTCCAGCCCGGGGAAGACCCCGGCCTCGACGTAGGAGAGCAGGTGCAGGAGGTAGGCCGCATCGCGCGAGATGACCTCGCCCCGCTCGCGGTGGTAGGCGGGCAGCGCCTCCACCTCCGCCCAGAAGGCGTCGGCATCGACCCCGTAAGCGGCGAACAGGGGTTCCTGCTGGTCGCCCACGATCAAGGTCCGGTCGAAGTCCCAGACGAAGGCGACGACCGGCAGGGACGGCCGCGAGCGGGTCATGCCGGCCAGGGTACTGCCCACCCCGCCCTGCGCCCCGGCTCCTCGGCGTCGCCGGGCCCGGGGCGATAGGCTGCGGCGGCAAGAGGGACCATGGCCGAGTTCGAAGTCCGGGCGGTCGCCGCCGAGGAAGTCCGCGCCTTGCGCCGGGCGCTGCTGCGCCCCCACCAGGAGGTGGAGGAACTGGTCTACGCCGGGGACGACCACCCCGAGACGCTGCACCTGGGAGGCTTCCGCCACGGCCGCATGGTGGGCATCGCCACCATCATGTTCCGCCCCATGCCCGGACGGGCGGAACGGGCCGCCTGGCAAGTGCGCGGCATGGCGGTCGACCACGGCCATCGCGGCTACGGCCTGGGCGGGCTCCTGCTGCGCCGCTGCCTGGCCCATGCCGCCGCCGGCGGCGGCCGCCTCGCCTGGTGCAACGCCCGGGCGGGGTCGTTCGGATTCTACGAGCGCCACGGCTTCCGGCGGGACGGCGAGCCGTTCGAACTGCCCGACATCGGGCCCCATTACCGCATGTTCCTGCAGTTGGAGCCCGCCCCCCCGGCCGGTCGGCCCTCAGGCGAGGAATGACCAGGGGCCCGGAGCGGTTGCACCGGCCGTTACCCCAACCGGAGGCCCGACCTTGCCGCCGACCCGAGTCCTCGCCGTCTCCGGCAGCCTGCGGCGCGCCTCGTACAACACCGCTGCGCTGCGCGCCGCCGCCGAACTGGCCCCCGAGGATGTGTCCATCGAAGTCGTCGCCCTCCACGGGATCCCCAACTTCGACGCCGACCTCGAGGCAGTCGGGTTCCCGCCGGAGGTGGTGGCACTGCGCGAGGGGATCGCCGCGGCCGACGCCCTGCTCATCGCCACCCCCGAGTACAACTGGTCGATCCCGGGGGTCTTGAAGAACGCCCTCGACTGGGCCTCCCGGGGCGGCGAGTCGTCCCCGCTGCGGGGCAAGACGGCGGCGATCCTCGGGGCCGGCGGCCGTTTCGGCACGGTGCGGGCCCAGGCTCACCTGCGGGAGATCCTGCGCCACAACCACGTCTGGGTGGTGGGCCTCCCCGAGGTCATGATCGACCAGGCCGAGACCCGTTTCGACGCCGCCGGGGCGCTGACCGACGAGCGCTTCCGCCGCCAGATCCGGCGCCTGCTCGAAGCACTGCGCGACGAAGCCCTGCGGGGACCCTGAGCCCCTCGGGGCGCGGACAGGCCCGGAGACACTTCGGCGTCGCCGCCGCCGTGAGAGGACCGGCTCACGGATCTCCGGGCCCGGTGGTCCGGGTTGGAGTCGCCACCTGCCCCGGTCTCGCCCGGGGAGCGGCCACCCCTGTGATGGCCGCTAGCGCCCGGCCACCTCCGGGGTCCTGTAAGAACTGCCAATCACTGCTGGACCACCTCCTTTCTCCGTTGCCGAGAAGGCTAGCGCCGCCGGACGGCAAATGGGCCCGCGGGCGCCCGAGCGAGAAGGCGGAAGCCCCGGGAATCAGGCCTGGGGAGGCGGCCCGGGGATGCGGGCGGGCTCCGGCCGGGGCCGGAAGTGACGCCAGCAGAACTCGTTCTTGTTGTAGCGGGAGATGAGGGTGCTGCACCCGGGATGAGCGCACGCGCGGCCCTCGGAGTACACCTTCTTGGGGCGCCGTCCCGCCACCTGCTTGATGGAACTCACGGCCCTAAGGATGGCGCGCGCCGGGCGCTATGGCAAAGCCGCCGCCGCCCGGAGACGGGCCCTTCCTTCTCGGGATGCGGCGCGGCCGCCCGCTGCGGTAGCGTCCGCCCATGCCCGCCATGGTGCTCTCCCGGCCCGGCCCCATCGAGACCGGCCCGCTACGCCTCGAGGACCGACCCGACCACCCGCCGGGCCCCGGGGAACTGCTGCTCGAAGTGGCTGCCTGCGGGGTGTGCCGCACCGACCTGCAGTTGGCGGAAGGCGACCTCGAGGCCCGCCGACTGCCCATCGTCCTCGGCCACCAGGTGGTGGGCCGGGTGGCGGCGATCGGCCCCGGGGTCGAGGGATGGGCGCAGGGCGACCGCGCCGGGGTGGGCTGGCTCGGCGGGTGCTGCGGCGAGTGCGAGCGCTGCCTGGAGGGCCGGGAGAACCTGTGCCCGGCGGCCCGCTTCACCGGCTGGGACGCCGACGGGGGCTACGCCACCCGGATGGCGGCCCCGGCGGCATTCGCCCTGCGCCTCCCCGACCGCTTCCCCGATCTCGCCGCCGCCCCCCTGCTCTGCGGCGGGGTGATCGGCTACCGCGCCCTGCGCGTGTCGGGGATCCGCCCCGGAGAGCGCCTCGGGCTGTACGGCTTCGGGGCCTCGGCGCTGCTGGCCATCCAGGTGGCGGTCCACTGGGGGTGCGAGGTGTTCGTCGCCACCCGCTCCGCCGCCGAGCAGCAGCGGGCCCTCGACATGGGCGCGGTGTGGGCCGGGGGCTACGACGACCCGCCCCCGGCGCCGCTCGACGCCGCGGTCACCTTCGCCCCGGCCGGCGAAGTGGTGGTCGCCGCCTTGCGGGCCCTGGACCGGGGAGGGGTGCTGGCGGTGAACGCCATCCACCTCGACCGCATCCCCGAGTTCCCCTACCAACTGCTGTGGTGGGAACGGCAGATACGCAGCGTGGCCAACTTCACCCGGCGCGACGCCGCCGAATTCCTCGACCTCGCCGCCCGCCTCCCCCTCCACACGGTGGCCGAGGCCTTCCCCCTGGACGAGGCCAACACCGCCCTGGCCCGCCTGAAGCGAGGCGAGGTGAGCGGGGCGGCGGTGCTGGTGACCCACTGACCCCCGGTGGGCAGCGTCGCAGGATTCCGCGTAAGGTGGCGCCCATGACCATCTTCATCGTCTTCGGGGTCCTGGCCGACATCGCCGGAACGGCTCTGGTGATCGTCGGCGCCATCAACCGCAACCTCGACCTGATCGGCCCGGGAGCGATCCTGCTGGTCATCGGGACCATCTTCTGGCTGGTGGGCATCAAGACCAGGGGCATCATGGGCGGCCAGAGCCTCCGGTCCATGATGCGCGGCGCCTCCGGCATCAAGGAGGGGGGCATCCCGGCCCGGGCGGTGGTGCAGAGCATCGGCGAGACCGGCATGACCATCAACGAGGCCCCCGTCTTCTCCTTCGACCTGGAGGTCCACCGCGAAGGGCAGCCGCCCTATCCGGTGAAGGTCAAGCAGTTGGTGCCCCGCATGCTGGTGGGGGCGGTGCTCCCCGGCTATGAGGTGACGGTGCAGGTGGACCCGGCCGACCCTTCCCGGGTCGGCATCGACTGGAGCGAGATGCCCCGGCCGGCAGGAACCGGCATGGGGGCGGGCCTGCCCGCCCCGGGGACCTTCACCGCCGCGGCGGCGGGAGTGCCGGCCGCGGAGTTGGCCGACGCCGTCCGCAGCCTGCCCCCGGAGCGCCGGGGCAGCGCCGCAGAACTGCTGGCCCGGGGCCGGCGCGGGACGGCCCGCATCCTGGGAGCACGGGCCATGGGGACCGCCGGCGACCTGGGGGCGGTTGCCGCGGGAGACCCGCGCGCCGGTGACCAGGTCCTCCTCCTCGACCTGGAGGTGAAGCTGCCGGGGATGGACCCGTACCCGGCCAGCGTCCTCCACCGCGTGCCCACCCCCCTCCTCGGCAAGGTGGGACCGGGCCTGGAAGTGCCGGTGGCCGTAGGCCGCGACGACCCGGAGCGCGAGGTGGCTGTCGACTGGGAGGCCCTGGAGCCGGGGTAGCCCGAGTCACTTGTCGGCGGCGGCCGGCGGCACGATCATCGGCTCATGGAGGCGGCGGCCCCCACCCGCTACTGGCACCTCCGTGAGGACGGACGGGTGCAGTGCGACCTCTGCCCGCGCCGCTGCTCGCTGCGCGCCGGCCAGCGGGGCCTCTGCTTCGGCCGGGCCAGGCGGGGCGATGCCATCGTCCTCACCACCTACGGTCGATCGAGCGGTTTCGCCGTGGACCCCATCGAGAAGAAGCCGCTTTTCCACTTCCTCCCCGGCAGCCGGGTCCTCTCGTTCGGGACGGCGGGCTGCAACCTGGCGTGCCGCTTCTGCCAGAACTGGGACATCTCCAAGGCGAAGGCGGAGACGGTGCTGCGGGTCGCCGCCGCGCCCGAGCAGATCGCGGCGGAGGCGGCCCGCCTCGGCTGCTCCGGCGTGGCCTTCACTTACAACGACCCGGTGGTGTTCCACGAGTACGCGGTCGACACCGCCCGGGCCTGCCGCGCCCGGGGCCTGGCCGCCGTGGCCGTCACCGCCGGCTACGTGAGCGCGGCGCCCCGCGAGGAGTTCTACGCGGTCGTGGACGCGGCCAACATCGACCTGAAGTCCTGCGACGATGCCTTCTACCGCCGCTACTGCGGGGGGCGCCTCGCCCCGGTCCTCGAGACGCTGGAGTATGTGGCTCGCCACACCCGAACCTGGCTGGAAGTGACCACCCTGTTGATCCCCGGCCTCAACGACTCCCCGGTTGAGGTGGCGACGCTCAGCGCCTGGGTGGCGGAGCACCTGGGCCCCGACACCCCGCTGCACTTCAGCGCCTTCCACCCCGCCTTCCGGATGACGGATCGCCCCCCGACCCCGGCCGCCTCCCTGGCCGCGGCGCGCCGCCTGGCCCGAGCCGAGGGCCTCCGCTTCGTCTACACCGGCAACATCCGCGATCCCGAAGGACAGTCGACCCGCTGCCCCCGGTGCGGCGCCCTCCTGGTGGGACGGGACGGCTACCGCCTCACCGCCCGGGGCCTGGACGACGCCGGGAACTGCGCCGCCTGCGGCGTCCCGTGCCCGGGGATCTTCGCGGGCGCCACCCCCGGCGACGGCCGCGTCGCCGCCCCGCGCCGATGATCGGCGATCCCCTCTCCGGCTCATGGGAGCCCGCCTACCTGGAGGCGTGGCGCTCCGGGGCCCTCGACCAGAAGGCGGCGGCGGCCCGAGAGGAGTTGCGTCACTGCCGCGCCTGCCCCCGCGACTGCGGGGTGGACCGCTTCGCCGGGGAGACCGGCACCTGCCGGGTGGGGCGCCACGCCCTGGTGGCCTCGGCGTTCCCCCACCACGGGGAAGAGGACTGCCTGCGGGGACGCGGCGGCTCGGGCACCATCTTCTTCGCCGGCTGCAACCTGCGCTGCGTCTTCTGCCAGAACTGGGACATCTCCCAGCGCGACTCCGGCGCGGCCTGCCCGCCCGAGGACCTGGCCGGGCTGATGCTCGCCCTGCAAGACCGAGGATGCCACAACATCAACCTGGTCACCCCGGAGCACGTGGCGCCCCAGATAGCCGAGGCCCTGGCCCTGGCGGTGCCGGGCGGCCTGCGCCTGCCTCTGGTCTACAACACCGGGGCCTACGACGGCCCGGCTTCCCTGCACCTCATGGCAGGCCTGGTGGACATGTACATGCCCGATTTCAAGTTCTGGGAGCCGGCCACCGCCCGGCGCCTGGCCGCGACGGCCGACTATCCCGAACGGGCGCGTGAGGCCATCGCCGAGATGCACCGCCAGGTGGGGGTGCTACGCCTGGGCCCCGACGGCCTGGCCCGGCGCGGCGTGCTGGTGCGCCATCTGGTGATGCCCGGCCTGGGCGCCGAGACGGCCGCCATCCTCTCCTGGCTGGCCCGGACGCTCTCCATCGACACCTACGTGAACCTCATGGCCCAGTACCGCCCCGACCATCGCGTCCCCGCCGAGGCCCGCTTCGCCGCCGTCGACCGCCGCCCTCTGCCCGAA
>VGBK01000043.1 GCA_016870535.1 Actinomycetota bacterium
TGCCCAGGGGAGGTCGGCGCACTTGATGCGCACCGGGAATCGGCGCACCCCCTGCAAGGCTTCGAGGTCGCCCAGGGCCGCCCCGGGACGCGACGCGTCGATGCCGGGGTCCCCGGATTCGATGTCCATCATGGCCTTGAAGCGGCGCATCAGGGCCTCGACCTCCGCCAGGGTCCGCCCGGCGACGGCCTCGGCCATCATCGACGCGGAGGCCTGGCTTATCGAGCAACCGCGCCCCTGGAGGCGCACGTCGGCGATGCGGTCCCCGTCGAAGGCCAGGTCGAGCGAGATCTCGTCGCCGCACAGGGGGTTCTGCCCGTCGGCGTGAGCGTCGGGGTGCTCCAGCGCCCCCCGGCGCCGGGGGTTCCGGTAGTGGTCCAGGATGACTTCGCGGTAGAGGTCGTCAAGCGACACCGAAGAGCCTCCTCGCCTCGGCCAGGGCGGGGAGCAGGGCATCGACCTCCCGGCGGGTGTTGTAGAGGTAGAAGGAGGCGCGGGCGGTGGCCGGCACTCCCAGCAGGCGATGCAGCGGCTGGGCGCAGTGGTGCCCGGCGCGGATGGCGATGCCTTGCTGGTCGAGGATGGTGGCCAGGTCGTGGGGGTGGATGTCGGCCAGGGTGAACGACACCGCCCCGCCCCGGTGCTCCACCTCGGGGGGCCCGTAGACGACCAGCCCGGGCACCTCGGAGAGGCGCTCCAGGGCATAGCCGGTGAGGTCGGCCTCGTGGCGGCGCACCTCGTCCATGCCCACGGCGCTCAGGTAGTCCACCGCCGCCCCGAAGCCCACCGCTTCGGCGATGGGCGGGGTCCCGGCCTCGAAGCGGTGCGGGGCCGGGGCCCACGTGGACTCGTCCCGTCCGACGTCGCGGATCATCTCGCCGCCCCCCTCGGCCGGCTCCATGGCCTCGAGCAGTTCGAGCCGGCCCCATAGCGCACCGATCCCGGTGGGGCCGAGCATCTTGTGGGCGCTGCAGGCCAGGAAGTCGACGCCCAGCGCGGCGACGTCGACGGGCAGGTGCGGGGCCATCTGCGCCGCGTCCACCACGGTGATGGCGCCGACGGCGCGAGCGGCCGCAGCCACCCGGGCCACCGGGAGGATGGTGCCCAGCACGTTGGACATCCCCGAGATGCCGACGACCTTGACCCGCTCGTCGAGCCGGTCCGCCAGGCGTTCGAGGTCCACCCGGTAGTCGGGGGTCAGGGGCAGGTAGTCGAGGTGCGCTCCCGTGTGGCGGCAGAGCAGCTGCCAAGGGACCACGTTGGCGTGGTGCTCCAGGTCGGTCAGGAGGATGCGGTCCCCGGGGCGGAGGTGGTACATCCCCCAGCCGAAGGCCACCGTGTTGATGGCCGACGTCGTACCCCGGGTGAAGACGATCTCTCGAGGCGAGGCCGCTCCCACGAACGCGGCGACTTTGGCTCGGGAGCCCTCGTAGAGCTCGGTGGCCTCCTGGGCCAGGGTGTAGGCCCCGCGGTGGACGTTGGCGTTGTAGCGCCGGTAGTAGGCGTCCATGGCGTCGAGGACCGCCGTCGGCTTCTGGGTGGTGGCCGCGGAGTCCAGGTACACCAGAGGCCGTCCGTTCATCTCCTGCTGCAGCAGCGGGAAGTCGGCGCGCAGGCGGGAGAGGTCGCTCAAGCCGCGCTCTCCGGGCGGAACGCCTCGTAGCCCTCGTCCTCGATGCGGCGGGCGAGGTCCGGCCCTCCGCTCTGCACTACCCGCCCGTCGACGAAGACGTGCACCACGTGGGGGGTGATGTAGTCGAGAAGGCGCTGGTAGTGGGTGATGATCAGGAAGCCCCGCTCGGGATCCGCCACCCGGTTGACCCCTTCGGCCACGGTGCGCAGGGCGTCGATGTCCAGGCCCGAGTCGGTCTCGTCCATGATGGCCAGGTCGGGGCGCAGCACCGCCAGCTGCAGCACCTCGTTCCGCTTGCGCTCCCCGCCGGAGAAGCCCTGGTTCAAGTAGCGGTCGGCGAAGGAGGGGTCCATGCCCAACTCCTTCATAGCGTCGGCGACCCGGAGCCGCAGTTCCAGGACGGTGAAGTCGGTGCCGGTGCGGTTGGAGAGGGCGGCTCGCAGGAAGTTGACGACCGAGACCCCGGGGATCTCTTCGGGGTATTGGAAGGCCAGGAACATCCCCGCCCGGCCCCGCTCGTCGGGCGCCCAGTCGGTCACCTCCTCGCCCTTGTAGAGGATGCGCCCGCTCACCTCGTAGGCCGGATGCCCCAGGAGGACGTTCGCCAGGGTGGATTTGCCCGATCCGTTCGGGCCCATCAGGGCGTGTATCTCCCCGCGTCGCACGGTGAGGTTCACGCCCTTGAGGATTTCGGCGCCTTCCACCGAGGCGCGCAGGTCTTCGAGGACGAGGAGGGGTGCATCGGCCATGGGTGGCACAGGATATCGGGGCCGTGCTGCCAGTCACGCCGGGGATCGCCCGGACGCCGCCCCGGCGGCGTTACGCCTCAGCCCCGCAAGACGCCAAAGGTGTCGGCCAGCACCTCCGGGTCGAATGGGCCCAGGTGCTGCAGGTAGAAGCGGCCGACCCCCATGGCGGCGAGCGCCTCCAGGGCGCGGCGCGCCTCCGGGGCGGCGCCCACCGGCAGCCCCCGCTCGCGCCATCGGCTCTCGATCTGCTCGGGAGAGCGCCCGAAGGGGTCGGCGGCGGCGACGGCCGCCAGATTCCGCTGGTAGGAGGCCGCGTCGGGGCCGGTGATCGCCGGGGCCATGATCGAGACGGCGGGCTCTCCCGGGGGCCGCCCGGCTTCGGCCGCCGCCCGGCGCACGGCGGCGATGCGGGGGAGCAGATCCTCGGCAGACAGGAAGGTGGCGTTGTACTCGTCGGCGTAGAGGCCGGCCAGGCGCGGGGTGCGGCGGGCCCCGGTGCCCCCGACCACCAGCGGCAGGGGGCCGCAGGGGAGAGGCCGCACCGCCTCGGCGCTGAGGCGGTAGTAGGTCCCGGCGAAGGTGCCGGGGGTCTTCCCCAGCGCGACGCGCAGGTACTGCAGGGCCTCTTCCAGGCGGGCGTAGCGCTCCGGCCACGGGGGAAAGGGGAGACCGAAGGCGGTGTGCTCCTCTTCCATCCAGCCGGTTCCCAGGCCGAGGACGAAGCGTCCGCCGGACATCTCGTCGATGGTGGCCGCCGCCTTGGCCAGGATGGCGGGGTGGCGGAAGGTGATGGGGCTCACCAGGACCATGAGCCGGATGCGGCGGGTCTCCCGGGCCAGGCCGGCGAGGGTGGTGAAGGCCTCGGTGGCGTGAGGTGCGGAGAAGCGGGGGAAGGTGAGGTGATCGGCCCGGCCGAACACCTCGAGGCCGAGGTCCTCGGCCAGGCGGGCCGCCGCCAGCAGATCGGCGTAGGTCAGGCCGACCTGGGGCTCCGTCATGAGGCCGAACTCCATGGCTCCTCCTACCAGCCGCGCCGTTCCCACTCGTCCAGGGCGGGGCGCTCGGCCCCGATGGTGGTGGCCGGCCCGTGCCCGGGCAGGACCGCCGTCTCGTCCGGGAGGGTGAACAACCGGGCTCGCAGCGAGGCCATCACCACGCGGAAGGCCGCGGCGCCGTCGGTGGCCCCGGGCCCGCCGGGGAAGAGGGTGTCGCCGCTGAACAGGGTGCCCTCCGCCAGGAAGCACACCGAGCCGGGGGTGTGCCCCGGGGTGTGGCGCACCTCCAGCACCCGATTGCCCCAGCGGATCGGCTCGCCGTCCTGCAGGGGCAGGGTGTGGCGCAGCCCGGCCGAGGTGAGGTCGGCGGGGTGGAGGCGCAGTGGGACTCCGAGGGCGTGGCGGAGTTCGGCGGCGGCGCCGAGATGGTCGTGATGGCCGTGGGTCAGCAGGATCGCCTCCACCGACCATCCGGCGGCCATCTCCAGGATTCGCCCGGGGTCGGCGGCGGGGTCGATGAGCAGGGCCCGGCGGGTATCCGGGCAGCCGGCCAGGTAGACGTTGTTCTCGAGGGGCCCGGCAACCAGCGACGCGACCAGGAGTCCCGTCTCACCATCGGACCGGGCGCCGTGCATCGCCTCTCCTCGGGCGGTCGAGAGTAGCGGTGCCGGCCGCCGTCAGGGGACCGTGGTGCCGCCGGCGGACTCGGCGTCCAGCGCCGCCGCGATGGTGTCGAGGACGGTGGCCTGCACCAGGCCGGTGGCTCGCTCCAGGACCTTCCCGTCGGCGCCGACCACCAGCCAGAAGGGCACCGCCGGGATCCCCAGGGCGGCCACCAGGGTCCGGGACTCGTCGTCGGCGATCAGCGGGACATTCCACTGGTTCTCGCGCAACCAGTCGGCCGGCGGGAAGTGAGGCCGGCTCGGATCGGAGTAGACGTGGAGGGAGATCACCTCGACGTCGCCCGGGATGCCCGCCGCATACCAGTCGCGGACGATGGGCAACTCGTCGTTGCAGTAGGGGCACCAGTGCGCCAGGGCCACGATCATCTTGGCCCGGCCGTTGGCGGTGATGGACACGGTGTTGCCGGCGAAGTCGGTTCCGGTGATCTCGGGGATCATCAGCCCGATGGCGGTGTCGGCCTGCCCATCCCGCAAGGCGGGCAGGGCATCACCGTCGACGGATATGGGCGCCCCATAGGCGTCTGAAGTGTTCCAGGGGGCGGTGGTGGTCGGAGCGGCGGTCGTGGAGGTGGTGGCCGGAGCGACGGTCGTGGTCGTGATCGGAGCGGCTTCGCCGGAGCCCCCGCGCCCGCCGACGAGCAGGCCCACTGCCATGCCGATGCCGAGTCCGGCGATCAGGGCGAGGACGAGCATGGGCACCACCCAGGAGGGGGTCCGGGATCCGGCAGGGCCGCTCCCGAGTTGATCGGCCGGCCGAGGGATGTCGGAGGCCCCCCGGCCTACGGGGAAGCCGGGTTCCAGCGGGGAGGGGCGATCCTCGCCGCCTGCGGGTGGGGTGGGGGTCGGGGGAATCTGGTCCACGTCAGGCTCCTGCCAGATCGTTGATGGCTGCTTCGATGGCCGCGGTGGGGATCGCTCCGATCAGGCGGAGAGCGACGTTGCCCTCCCGGTCGACGAAGACGAAGTAGGGGTAGAACCTGAGCCCGTAGGCGGCGGCGACGCTGCCGGCCGCGTCGTCCCTGATGACCGGGACGGTCCATCCCTCCCGCTCGAGCCACTTCGAGGGGGGATAGTTGGCCTGAGCGGAGTTCACCCCGCTGCTCACCGAGATCAGGTCGACGGTCTCGGGGAGGTCGGCTCCGGGCAGCCACTCCATGATCTTGGGTACTTCCTGCCGGCAGACCCCGCACCAGTGGGCGAAGAACATGAGCACCTTGGGCCGGCCATCCCGGGTGATGCGCACTTCGGCTCCGGTGAAGTCGTCGCCGACGACCTCGGGGATGGGCCGGCCGATCGAGAGGTCCTCGGCAGGCAGCTCCACGAAGGCCGGCAGGGCTTCGCCGCTGACGGTGGGCGCGCCCACCTCTTTGCCCTCGTCCTGCGAGCCCATGCTGAGGACGATGACCGCGATGAGGCCCGCCGCCAGCGCCACCCCCGCGATGAGCGCGATGGGGAACCGCTTGGAGGAGGAGGCCGGGCCACTCGCCCCCGGCTGGCGACGCGCCGACGCGGGAGCCGGGCGGGGGGGTCGCGATCTGGAGGAGGCAGGGCTCAAGGCGACTCCTTTCGGGAACGGGGCAGCATAAGGCAGGTGACGCCGTTAGGCGGCCCGGTAGGAGGCACGGTCGTACAGGATCCCGACGGTCACCGCAAGGAAAGCCACCAGCGACATGAGCGGCAGGGTGAGCCAGCCGAAGGCCTGAACGTCGATGGTGCTGCAGGAGACCTCTGTGGAGCAGGCCACCTCGATGCCGGGGAACAACTGCACCAGGTAGTTGTAGAGGGCGAGGACGGCCCCGGCTGCGGTGAGGGGCAGGGCGTAGCGGGCCACGAAGCGGTCGCGGGTCACCGCCCCCACCGGCAGGATCACCAGCAGCGGGTAAAGGGCGATGCGCTGGTACCAGCACAGCGAGCAGGGCTCGAAGCCGACCCCGTCGGAGTAGTAGAGGCTTCCGATGGTCGACGCCACCACCACCAGCCAGGCGAGCCACAGGGACTGGTTCCCCAGGAGCCCGATGAGACGGCTCTGCAGGGCGGCCGCCCCGGCGAAGACCCGGGCGGCGAGCCACAGCAGGGCGGCCCCGGCGACGAGAGCGGCCGCCACGAGGGTGGCGATCCCGGCGAGGGTGGTGATGGTGCCGACGGTCATGGGGCGGGTTCCTTGGTGGCCGAGCACGCTAGTCGGTGCGGGGAGGTAGCCGGAGGAGGTCGCCGCAGGCACCCCCGGCCTCCGCGGGGCGGGTACCATGCCCGGGTGGAGGTGGCGGAGTGATCGTGCGCTGCGGCCGCTGCCGCACCGAAGTCGAGGTGCCGGGACCGGGGCGCTACCCCTGCCCGGCCTGCGGCGCTCTCATGGAAGTCCGGCCCCGGGGCGCCGACCCGGGCCTGGTGGCCCCGCCGCCCCCTCCGCCTGCTCCGGCGCCCAGCCCGCGGGTGGAATGCCCGGAGTGCGGTCTCCGCTTCATCGTGGGCGCCGTCGAATCGGCTCCTTGCCCGAACTGCGGCGCCTCGGTGCCGGTTCCCGACGAGGGGACGTGGTGAGCCGCCCGGAGTGGGAGGAGGCCTACCGCCGGGCCCGGAAGCGGCGGGAGCGGTTCGTCACCCTGTCTTTCGAGGAGGTTCCCCCGCTCGGCCTGCCCGCCGAGGGAGAACCCCCCGAGCATGTGGGCTACCCGGGGGGCTACCCCTACACCCGGGGAATCCACCCGACCGGCTACCGGGGCAAGCCGTGGACCATCCGTCAGTTCGCCGGGTTCGCCGGGGTGGAGGAGACCAATCGCCGCTTCCGGCACCTGTTGGACCAGGGCCAGCACGGGGTCTCGGTGGCTTTCGACATGCCCACCCTGCTGGGGCTGGACTCCGACCACGCCCTGGCCCGGGGGGAGGTGGGGGTCTGCGGGGTGGCGGTGGACACCGCCGACGACATGGGGCGGCTCTTCGCCGGGATCCCGCTGGGCGAAGTCTCGGTGTCGATGACCATCAACGGCCCGGCCCAGGTGATGTTCGCCTTCCTCCTGGTGGCCGCCGAAGAGCAGGGGGTGGAGTGGCCCCTGCTGCGGGGCACCCTGCAGAACGACATCTTCAAGGAGTACATCGCCCAGAAGGAGTGGCTCTTCCCCCCGGAGCCGCACCTGCGGCTGATCACCGACATGATCTCCTTCTGCGCGCAGCAGGTGCCGCAGTGGAACACCATCTCCGTGTCCGGCTATCACATCCGGGAGGCGGGAGCCACCGCCGCCCAGGAGCTGGCCTTCACCCTGGGAGACGGGTTCGCCTACGTGGAGGCCTGCCGCGCCCGGGGAATGGAAGTGGATGACTTCGCCCCGCGCCTGTCGTTCTTCTTCGACGCCCACATCGACTTCTTCGAGGAGATCGCCAAGTTCCGGGCGGCGCGACGCATCTGGGCGCGCTGGATGCGGGAGCGCTACGGCGCCCGGGACGAGCGCTCGCTGAAGCTGCGGTTCCACACCCAGACGGCGGGCGTCTCCCTCACCGCCCAGCAGCCGGACAACAACGTGGTGCGTACCGCCATCGAGGCGCTGGCCGCGGTGCTCGGCGGCACGCAGAGCCTGCACACCAATGCCCTCGATGAGGTCTACGCCCTGCCCACGGAGCGGGCGGCCGAGATCGCGCTGCGTACTCAGCAGGTGATCGCCGAGGAGACGGGGGTGGCCGACACCATCGACCCGCTGGGCGGCTCCTGGTTCGTGGAGGAGATGACCGACCGCATGGAGCAGCGGGCCGAGGAGATCCTGGCCCAGGTGGATCGCCTCGGCGGCGGCTCGATGCTCGCCGGGGTGCTGCGGGGCATCGAGGAGGGCTGGTTCCAGCGGGCCCTGGGCGACTCGGCCTACGAGTTCGAGAAGGCGGTGTCGTCCGGCGAGCGGACCATCGTGGGGGTGAACCGCTTCGTGCAGCAGGGAGGGGAAGACCTCGAGATCCTGCGCATCCCCGGCGAGATCGAGGAGCAGCAGCGCCGCCGCTTGGACGAGGGGCGGCGCGCCCGCGACCGAGGGGTGGTGGACGCCGCCCTGTCGGCCCTGGTGGAAGCGGCGCGGGGCGAGGCCGGGCTCATGGACCCGCTGGTGGCGGCGGCCCGCGCCCGGGCCACCGAGGGGGAGATCGTCGCCGCCCTCCAGTCGGTGTTCGGGGCCTACCGGGAGCCGCCGCGGGTCTGAGCGGTGGGCTCTCCGGTGACCCCGCCCGGGTAGCATGGCGAGCTGTGAGCCCTCGAAGCCTCGCTCTCATCGCAGGCCTGTGCCTGGTGGCCGTCGTTTCCGCTGCCTGCGGCGGCGACAACGAGCCGATCACCTTCGGCGAGGGGAAGCTCCCCGCCTCCGTCCCCAAGGGCTTTCCCCTCCCCGAGGGCGCGGTGATCGGTTCCACCCTGGTGGACCGGGTGAACCACCGCACCGAGTTCGCCTTCACCATCCGCGCCGAGGCGGCGGCGGTGATCCAGTACTACACCCTGAACCTGGTCGGCGCCGGGTACGTGGCAAATCGCTCGGAGGGCGACACGCTCTCCTGGCGCATCGAGTTCAGCCGGGGCGAAGTCCGGGGGACCATCGTCATCCAGCCGGGCGGGACGGGCCTGGCGGCAGTGGTGGTCGGTTTCAACACGGTCTGAGGGGGTAGGGTCGGCTAGGGTCGGTGCCGTTGGCGAAGGGATGGAGTAGATGGGGCGCTTGCGCCGCTTCACCGAACACCGCTTTGTCGGCTTGCGCGACGAGATGCGGATCTACGACTGCGACGACGAGGGCCGGTTCGAGGCCCTGCGCCGTCGGGTGGAGGAGGAGGACCTGGTCGGCAGGGCCCTGGTGGCCTCCTTCTCTCCCGACACCCTCGCCGAGGCCCGCAACCGGGGCTTTCGTCCCGGCTGAGCCTCACGACGCGGGGGCGAAGTGGGCCGCCAGCGCCTCGGCCACCCTGGCTTCGCGCCCGTAGAAGAAGTGGTCGCTTCCCGGCAGGATCAGCGCCTCCGCACCGGCGTCTGCGGCGTAGGTCCTGAGGTCCGCTACGGAGGTGAACTGGTCGCGATCCCCCAGGATCAAGAGGCGCCGGGCGGGAAGCAGCGCCTCCGGCGGCGGCAGCCCGGGGGTGAGGCCGGTGCGCAGGGGAGGGGCGATGCCGGCGAATGGGGTCCCGCTGCCGGCGGCGGCCTGCCAGCGGAGGGCGACCACCGCCCCGAAGGACCACCCGGCGACGGCCGGTGCCATCGAGGGGAAGGCAGCGGCGGCGGCTTCGACGGCGGCCGCCACGTCGTGCTCCTCGCCCTCGCCTCCGCCCCATGAGCCTGCGGAGGCCCCGACCCCGCGGAAGTTGAAGCGGAGCACCGGGCGGCCGGCTCCGGCCAGGTGCGCCGCCACCGTGCGCAGCAGCGGCAGGCTCAGGTTGCCCCCGTAGAGGGGATGCGGATGGCAGAGCACCACCGCCGGGCCTCGTCCCGCGTCGGGTAGGTCCCAGCGGGCTTGGAGGGTGATGCCGTCGGCGGTTCGCAGCCGATCGGGAAGGGGCCCGGGGCTCACCGGGAGCCTCCGGGCCGGGCGCGGGCACGCTCCGGCCGGGGCCGGCCGTCTGTGCAGGGTGCGGCGGGCACCCGGCCAGGCTACTCCGGTCACGCTGAGTGGCGGGGGGTGGGGCATCCCGGCGGCTAACCTCAAACCAGTCGAGCCCTGGGGATCTCTTGTACGACCTGGTCATCATCGGAGGGGGGCCCGGCGGGTACGCCGCCGCCCTGTACGCCCACAACTTCGGGCTCTCCGTTGCCCTCGTCGAGAAGGACCTGGTCGGCGGCACCTGTCTGCACCGGGGCTGCGTCCCCACCAAGGCGTGGCTGGAGACGGCGGAGGTGTTCGCCGCCGTGGCCGGGGCGGGGGAGTTCGGGGTGGTCGCGCCGGCGCCGGGCCTCGAATGGGGCCGGGCACGGGAGCGCAAGGACCGCATCGTCGGTCAGTTGCACCGCGGCCTGGGTGGCCTGCTCCGCCAGCGGGGCGTGGAGACGGTGGCGGGCACGGGGCGACTGGCGCTGCCCGGCGGGGTGGTGGTGTCCACCGGCGAAGGGGAGCGGCGCCTGGAAGGCCGGGCGATCATCCTGGCTACCGGGGCGGTGCCCCGCAGCATCCCCGGCTACGACTTCGACGGGGAGCGCATCGTCTCCTCGGACCATGCCCTGGACTGGACCGAGCGGCCCGGGCGGGTGGCCGTCGTCGGCGCCGGTGCCATCGGATGTGAGTTCGCCTCCTTCCTCTCCGACCTGGGCAGCGAGGTCCACCTCTTCGAGGTCATGGAGCAGATCGTGCCCGGCATGGAACCCGAGGCGGCCCGGGTGCTGCACCGGGAGCTGGCGTCGCGCCGGGTCGAGATCCGCACCGGCACCGCGGTGGGCCCGGCGACCTCCGGGCCCGACGGGATGGTGGTCCCCTTCGACGGCGGGGCGGCGACGGTGGATGTGGTCCTGGTGGCCGTCGGCCGGGCGCCGGTCACGGCCGGGCTGGGGCTGGAAGGCACTCGAGTAGAGGTGGAAAGGGGCTTCGTCAAGGTCGACCCCGCCACCCAGGAGACCGGAGAGCCCGGGATCTTCGCCGTGGGGGACATTGTGGCCGGGACGCCCCAACTGGCCCACGCCGGGTTCGCCGAGGGGATCGCCGCCGTCACCTACATCGCCACCGGGCGGCCGGCACCCGTCGACTACCGGGCGGTTCCGGCGATCGTCTATACCCGGCCCGAGGTGGCTGCCGTGGGCCTCACCGAGGAGCGGGCCCGGGCGGCCGGGTACGAGGTGGCCACCCACAGCCACGGCTTCCAGGCGGCGTCCCGGGCGATGATCCAGGGAGAGAATCGCGGCCTGGTCAAGGTGGTCTCGGAGGTGGGGGGCCCGATACTCGGGGCCACCATCGCCGGTCCGGCTGCCGGGGAGTTGATCCACGAGATGGTGCTGGCCGTGGGGTGGGAGGCTCTGCCGGCAGAGGCCGCCGCCTTCATCCATGGTCATCCGACCCTGGCCGAGGTGCTGGGGGAGACCCTGATGTCTTCGGCCGGCCGCAGCCTGCATTGAGGAGAGTGAGTTGACCGACCTGCGCGGCGCCGCCGTCGAGGTGAGCGAAGCCCAACTGCTCGCTTTCTACGAGTGGATGCTCACCGGTCGTCTCCTCGAGGCCTCCCTGCTCGATCCGGGAGGCCCCGGCGGGAGCGGCTTCCTCTACCCGGGGTCGGGTCAGGAGGCCGCCCAGGTGGGTTTCGCCGCCGCCGTCGACCCGGGCGACGTCTTCGCCGGGGGGCACCGCGACTTGCTGGCCCGCCTGGTGCGGGGGGTGACCCTGGAGGAAGCCGTCCTGGACCTCTTCGGCAAGGCTGCCGGGCCGTCGCGCGGCCGCCGTTCCTTCGGTACCCCCGCTCTCGATCGAGGGGTGCTGGGAGTGTCCGGGGCGTCGGCCGACGGGGTGGCGGTGGCGGTGGGAGCGGCTCTCGCCTTCTTCTGCCGGGGGGAGGCGCGAGTGGCCCTGGCCCTCTGCGGCGAGGGAGCGGCCGCCACCGGGGTGTGGCACGAGGCGGTCAACACCGCCGCCGTGCTGGGGCTGCCGGTGGTGTTCGGCGTGGAGAACAACCAGTACGCCTACTCGCTCCCCAATGAGCGGGTCACGCGCCTGGCCTACACCGCCCACCGAGCCGACGGGTACGGGATCCCCGGGGTCGTGGTCGACGGCAACGACGTGCTCGAGGTGTACGCCGCCGCGCGGGAGGCGGTGGAGCGGGCCCGCTCCGGGGAGGGGCCGAGCCTGGTGGAGGCGGTCACCTTCCGCTACCAGGGGCATCACGTCGATGACCCGGCGGAATATGTCGACCCCGAGGCGCGCCGCTCGTGGCAGGGGCGCGATCCCCTGCCACGCTATGAGGAGTACCTGGGCATTCGGGGTCTGCTCGACGAGATCCGGCGTTCGCACCTCGAGGGGCGGGTGCGCGCCCGGGTGGAGCGTGCCGTCTCCTGGGCGCGTCAGCAGGCCGACCCCGCTCCGGCCGCCTCGCCGGTGGTGGTCTCCTCGCGGGCCGAGCCGCCGGAGCCGGAGGCGGGCGGGGCGGGCGACGAAGCGGAGACGACCCTGGCCGGAGCACTGACCCGGGTGCTCGACGAGGCCATGGCAGGCGACGCCGCGGTGACCGTGCTGGGACCGGACGCGGCCGGCCCGGGCGGGCTGCACGGGATCACGCGGGGCCTGCACGACAGGTACGGCCCCAGGCGGGTGGTGGAGCTGCCTGCGGTGGGGCCGGGCCTGGTGGGGGCGGCGGTCGGGGGGGCCCTCTGCGGGATGCGGCCGGTGGCCGAGATCCCCGCCCGCCACCTCGGGGGAGCCCTCGGCCTGCTGGCCGGACATGCCCTCGGGGCCGAGGCCCCGGCACCGGTAGTGCTGCGGGTGCCCTACGGGCCCGGGCCCTTCTCCGCCTGGGATCTGGTGGAAGCGGTGGCTCCGGCGCGCTACCCGGGCCTCAGCGTGGTGGTCCCGGCCACCCCGGCCGCGGCCGGGGGGTTGCTGGCGGCGGCGTTGCGCCATCCCGGGCCGGTGGTCTTCCTGGAACCGGTGCGCCTCTACCCGGCGACGGCCCCTCTTCCGTCTGTGATTCGCCCGGAGGCCCTGGACCGGGCGCGCCTGGCCCGCCGCGGTGGCGACGTCACCCTCGTGGCCTGGGGAGCCGGGGTAGCCGCCGCTCTCGAGGCGGCCGCCGAGGCCTCCGGGCTGGGGGTGGAGGCCGAGGTGATCGACCTGCAGGCGCTGTCCCCGCTCGACCTGGACGCGGTGGTGGCGTCGGTGGCTCGTACCGGGCGCCTGGTGGTGGTCGAGGACTACCTTCCCTACGGCGGGGTGGGAGCCGAGGTCGCCTCCCGCGTTGCCGAGGAGGCGTTCTGGCACCTCGATGCCCCGGTGCGCCGTCTGGCCCCGCCGGGCGGGTTTCCCTTCGGTCACGCGGAGCCTGCCGGCCCCAGGGCGGCAGACCTCCTGGCGGCAATACTCTCGTCGGCGAACACTTAGGAGGAGCGCTTATGTCGGTCACGGTCCGCATGCCCCAGTTGGGGGAGACGGTCACGGAGGGGACCATCCTCCGCTGGGCCAAGCAACCGGGCGATGCCATCGCCGAGGACGAGGTGCTGCTCGAGGTCTCGACCGACAAGGTGGACACCGAGGTGCCGTCGCCCGCGGCAGGGGTGGTGCTCGAGCTCCTGGTGCCCGCCGGGGAGACCGTCCCGGTGGGTACCCCGCTGGCAGTGATCGGTGCCGCCGGCGAGATGCCCGTCCCGGCGGCCACCCCCGAAGTGACGACGCCACCGACGGAGGCTCCGGCCGCCCCGGCCGAGGCGGCCTCTTTGGTGCCCGTCATCGAGGCGGCGCCCGCCGCCCTGCGGGTCCCCGTCCTCGAAGGGCCGGCGGCGGCAGTGCCGGTTCCCGCTCCCGCGCCGGAGCCGACTGCTCCTGTACCGGAGCCGGCTGCTCCCGCGCCCGCGGCCCCGCTCCCCGAGTTCCCTGAGGCCGCAGCCGGCGAGCTGGCCGAGGCCCGGGCCGACCTGGGCTTCCTGTCGCCGGTGGTGCGCCGTCTGGCTGCCGAGTATGGGCTCGATCTGGCGTCGCTCCGGGGGACCGGTCGC
>VGBK01000044.1 GCA_016870535.1 Actinomycetota bacterium
CCCGGCGGGGGGGGGCCGGGGGGAGGGAAGCGAAGAGCGCTACTCAGGCCTGCCTGTTCCGCTTCCCCCACCGGCCCCGGCGGGCCACCTCCCCCGCTGCCGCAGGGGAGGAGAAGAAGCCTCCCCCTCCCGCCCCAGCGGCAAGGGATCGGGGGGAGGGAAGCGAAGGCCTTCTCCCCCTCCCGCCCCAGCGGGAGGGGGCCGGGGGGAGGGAAGCGAAGAGCGCTACTCAGGCCTGCCTGTTCCGCTTCCCCCACCGGCCCCGGCGGGCCACCTCCCCCGCTGCCGCAGGGGAGGAGAAGAAGCCTCCCTCCCCTCCCGCCCCAGCGGGAGGGGATCGGGGGGAGGGAAGCGAAGGCCTTCTCCCCCTCCCGCCCCAGCGGGAGGGGGTCGGGGGGAGGGAAGCGAAGAGCGCGACTCAGGTCCGCCTGTTCCGCTTCCCCCACCGGCCCCGGCGGGCCTCCTCCCCCGCTGCCGCAGGGGAGGAGAAGAAGCCTCCCCCTCCCGCCCCAGCGGGAAGGGGCCGCAGGGGAGGGAAGAGCCTGGCTCCCCCTCCCGCCCCAGCGGGAGGGGGCCGGGGGGAGGGAAGCGAAGAGCGCGACTCAGGTCCACTTGGTCCGCTTCCCCCACCGGCCCCGGCGGGCCACCTCCCCCGCTGCCGCAGGGGAGGAGAAGAGCCTGGCTCCCCCACCGGCGGCTCGCAAAGCCTCGCCGCCACCTCACCCGCCGCCGCGGGGGAGGCGAAGGAGACCCGCTCAGGTCTCGCCGGCGGCGCCTCCGGGTTCTTCCTCGGCCCCCCCGACGCCCGCCCCGTCGACCCCGGCGGCTTCGCCCGCCTCTTCGGCTTCACCCTGCTCGGGGGCGACCCGATCCGCCTCCTCATCGGAGGGCAGGATCTCCGGGGCCTCTGCAGCCTCCGCCGCCTCCTCCGCCGGCGCCTCCTTGCGGCGCTGGAGCCACCACAGCAGTCCCAGGCCCACGAGGATCACCAGCAGCGAATACCAGCCGTTGCGGCTCAGGCCCCAGTAGCGGCTGGGAGAGTCCGTACGAATCAACTCCAGCAAGAAGCGTCCCACGGAGTAGAGCACGGCGTAGACCCCGAGGAGCATGCCCCGACGCAGCTTGCGGTGCCGCTCCAGCCACAGCAGCAGCACGATGATGCCGACGTTCCACAGCATCTCGTAGAGGAAGGTGGGGTGGAAAGTCTCGGCATCCAGGTACTTGAGCGGCCGCCTTTCCGGGTCGATCTGCAGGCCCCACGGCAGAGTGGTCGGGGTGCCGAACAACTCCTGGTTGAAGTAGTTGCCCCAGCGCCCGATGGCCTGCGCCGCGGGGAGGGCCACCGAGACGGCGTCGGCGAACCTCCAGAAGTCGCCCCCCCGGCGTCGTACCACCACCACCGCCGCGGCCGTCCCGAAAGTCAGCCCGCCGAAGAGGGCGATGCCTCCCTCCCACATGCGGAAGACGCCGAGCCAGTCGCCGGAGTACTCGCCCAGCCGGGGCAGGACGTAGGCCAGGCGGGCCCCGATGAAACCGATCACGATGCACCAGAACCCGGCGGCCTCGGCCACCTTGCGGTCGCCGCCCAGTTTCTGGTACCGCCGGGTGACCACGATGTAGGCGGTGGCCACCGCGATCCCCATGAGGATGCCGTAGATGTGGACGGTCAGCGGGCCGATGGGGAAGGCGTTGAACGAGGGGGAGGGAATGGAAGCGAGCATCGGCTACCTCTCTGCCCGGGTGGCGGGTGCCGCGGCATGGTAGGCCACCGCCGCGCCCCGGGAGGGCGGCGACGGGGACGGCGGCCTCAAGCCGGCGGGGCCTGCTGCTCCCGGAACTCGTGGTAGGCCTGCCAGGCGCGCGGCCCGTACACCGTGCCCGGGCCTCCCATCATCAGGAGCGCCACCCCGAGGGCTTCGGCCACCTGCTCGGGGGTGGCCCCTCTCCGGGCGGCGCCGCGGGCGTGGGCGGCGATGCACCCGTCGCACTCGTCGCGCACCGCGATCACCAGGGCGATGACCTCCTTCATCGCCGCCGAGATCGCCCCCTCCTTCATGGCCTCCTTGTGCAACTGCTGAAAGCCGCCCCAGGCGTCGGGGATGGCGGAGCGCAGCGAGCGAGCCGGGTCGGCCAGGGCGGCGGATACGTCGTGCCAGTGTCCCATGAGTACCTCCAGGGGCGGCATGCTACGGTCGCGGCCGAGCAATCCCGGAGGATCCATCGTGGACGCCAAAGCCCGCGCTGCGGAGCACTTCGCCGCCGCCGAACCTGACCTGCGCCGGCTGCGCACCTGGATGTACGAACACCCGGAGGTGGCCTTCGAGGAACGGGAGACCTCCGCCCACCTGGCCGAGTTCCTCGCCGCCCGCGGCTTCGCCGTGGAGCGCCCCGCCTACGGCCTGGAGACGGCCTTCGCCGCCCGGGCCGGCAGCGGGGGTCCCGAGGTGGTGATCTGCGCCGAACTGGACGCCCTGCCGGCGGTGGGCCACGCCTGCGGCCACAACCTCATCTCCACCACGGCCATCGGGGCCGGCCTGGCCCTGGCGCCCCTGGCCGACGAGTTGGGCTTCCGGGTGACCGTGCTGGGCACCCCGGCGGAGGAGAGGATCGGCGGCAAGGTGGACCTGATCGAGGCCGGAGCCTTCACCGGGGCGGCGGCGGCCATGATGATCCACCCCGCCACCGAAGACACCCTGGACCCGCCGATCCTGGCGGTGGTGCACCTGGTGGTGGAGTTCCACGGCAAGACGGCGCATGCCGCCGCTTCCCCCTGGGATGGGCGCAACGCCCTCGACGCCTTCGTCCTGGCCTACGCCAACATCTCGGCCCTGCGCCAGGCGATGCGCCCCACCGACAAGGTCCACGCCATCATCACCCACGGCGGGGACGCCCCCAACATCATCCCCCACTACACTCGGTCGGAGTGGTATGTGCGGGCCGCCACCAAGGCCCGCCTCGACGAGTTCCAGGCACAGGTCATGGCCTGCTTCCGCGCCGCCGCCGAAGCCACCGGGTGCACCGTCGAGATCGGCCCGGTGGGCCACGAGTACCAGGATCTGATCAGCGACCCGGTGCTGGCCGAGTTGTACGACGCCAACTCCCGGGCGCTGGGCCGCCCGCTGGTCCGAGGATCCCAACGCGACCCGGCGGCCGGCGGATCCACCGACATGGGGAACGTCAGCCACGTGGTCCCGGCGATCCATCCCTTCCTGGACCTCGGCTGCGCCCCGGCCACCAACCATCAGGTGGAGTTCGCCACCGCCACCCTCACCGCCGAGGGGGACCGGGTGTTGCGCGACGGGGCGCTGGCCATGGCCTGGACGGTGGTCGACCTGGCCCAGAGCGCCCGCTGGGGCGAACTCGGCGCACGCGGCTGACCCGGTGCTCGTCCGGGTCGTCGCAACCCGTTCCCCGCCGCCGGGGAGCACCGCCTAGAACTCGGCGAGGTCCCTCGCCCGCTCCACGATGCCCGCCACCGACGGCATCACCTGCTCCTCGAGCGCGGCGGCATAAGGGAAGGCCGGCACGTCGGGGGTGGCGTAGCGGCGTACCGGGGCGTCGAGCCACTCGAAGGCCTTCTCCCCGATCTGTGCCGCCACCTCGGCGCCGAAGCCGGCGAACTCGTTGTCCTCGTGGACGATGAGCACCTTGCCCGTGCGGCGCACCGCCGCCTCCACCGAGGTCCAGTCCAGGGGCCGGATGGTCCGCAGATCGAGCACCTCGGCCTCGATCCCCTCGTCGGACAGAGCGTCGGCGGCCTCCACCGCGTAGTGCGCCATGGTGCCGTAGGCGATGATGGTCAGGCGATCGCCGCTGCGGCGCAGGGCCGCCCGGCCCAGGGCGACGCGGTGCGGGCCCGTTGGGACCGGCCCCTTGGCCAGGCGGTACAGCTTCTTCGGCTCGAGGAAGAGGACCGGGTCGGGGTCCTCCACCGCCGCCCGCAGCAGGCCCTTGGCGTCGGCCGGGGTGGAGGGGATCACCACCTTCAACCCGGGCACATGGGCGTAGAAGCCTTCGACGGACTGGCTGTGGTAGAGGGCGCCGTGGATCCCTCCGCCGTAGGGGGCCCGAATCACCAGAGGACAGCCCCAGCCTCCACCGGAGCGGTAGTGCAGCCGGGCGGCCTCCGAGACGATCTGGTTGAAGGCGGGGTGGATGAAGTCGGCGAACTGGATCTCGGCAATGGGCCGGGAGCCGGCCGCGGCCATGCCGACGGCCACCCCCGCGATGAGGGACTCCGCCAGGGGGGTGTTGAAGCAGCGCTCCCGCCCGTAGGCGTCGGTGAGGCCCACCGTGGCCTTGAACACCCCTCCCTTGGGGTCGGCCACGTCCTCCCCGAAGACCAGCGCCTCGGGATGGTCGGCCAGGATCTCGTGCAGCGCCTGGTTGATCGCCGTGAGCAGGTTGGCCTCGGGGCCGACCGGAGCCGCCTCGATGGCCTCGGCCGGCTGCAGATTGCGCAGCGGCCGGGCGTAGACCAGGGCCAGGGGGTCGGCGGGCTCGGGGGCCTGCTCGGCGGCGGCCATCGCGGCGGCCACCGCAGCAGCCGCCTCCTCCTCCACCGCCTCCTCCTCGGCGGCGCTCAGCAGGCGGCTCTCCACCAGGTACTGGCGGAGCAGGGCGATGGGGTCGCGCCGCCGCCACTCCTCCATCTCTTCGGGAGTGCGGTACAGGCGATCGTCGTCGTCCGACGTATGGGCGTAGTAGCGATAGGTGAGGGCTTCGATGAAGGTGGGGCCCTCGCCCGCCCGAGCCCGCTCCACCGCCGCCGACACCGCCCCGTACACCTCCAGCACCCGGTTGCCGTCGATCGTCACCGCCTCCATGCCGTAGCCCCGGGCCCGATCGGCCAAGCTGCCGGCCACCGCCTCGGCGGCGGGCACCGAGATGGCGTACTGATTGTTCTGGATGAGGAAGACCACCCCCAGCCGGTGCAGCGCGGCGTAGTTGAGGGCCTCATGGAGGTCTCCCTGAGAGGTGGCCCCTTCGCCGCCCGTCACCAGGACCACCCCCGGCCTGCCGGTGCGGCGCAGTTCGTGGGCGATGCCGGCGGCGTGGGGGAACTGGGTGCCTATCACCGAGGAGTGGCTGAGCACCCGCAGGCGCGGCAGCGACCAGTGGCTCGGCATCTGCCGCCCGCCGCTGTTGGGATCGGTCTCCTTGCC
Organism: Actinomycetota bacterium; assembly: GCA_016870535.1. GTDB lineage: Bacteria > Actinomycetota > Acidimicrobiia > Spongiisociales > UBA11373 > VGBK01. Next base: position 5,166 of record VGBK01000044.1, read on the forward strand.
GAACAGGCCCAGGAGGACTTCCTCGGGGGTCATCCCCAGGGCGACCATGAAAGCCATGTCGCGGTAGTAGGGCACCGACCAGTCCAGCTCGCGATCGAGGGCCAGGGCGGCCCCCACCTGGGCGGCCTCGTGCCCCGACGACGACACCACGAAGGGCACCCGCCCCTGGCGGTTCAACGCCCACATGCGGTCGTCGAGGCGCCGGGCCAGCACCATGAGGCGATACATCTCGCGCACCGCCTCGTCGCTCAGGCCGAGCGCCAGGTGGTTCTCTTCCGGATCGATGCCGATGGCCACGCGGTCCCTCCTGCTGCACCACGGCACGCCCGGCCCCGGCGGCGGAGCCGGACGCGCTTCGCTAGCGCCGCAGGTTAGGCCCGGTCGTCGCCACTACGCCGGAACAGACGCAGGTTGCCGATCTTCTGGACGCGCTCCATGGCCAGTTCCACCGCGGCGTGGTGCGGCGACATCCCTTGCTCGTGGGCGGAGTGGAGCACCGCCAGGGTGTTGTCGTAGACCCGCATGATGCGGGCATCGGCCTTCTGCTCGTTGTAGCCGTGGATCTCCTCGCTCACGTTGATGAGGCCCCCGGCGTTCACCACGAAGTCGGGGGCGTACAGGATCCCGCGCCCCAGGAGACGCTTGGCATCGTCCTCGGTGGCCAACTGGTTGTTCGCCGCCCCGCACACCGCCCGGCAACGCAGGCGGGCGATGGTCTGCTCGTTCAATGCGCCGCCCAGGGAGTTGGGCGACAGGATGTCGCACTCGACGCCGTAGATCTCCTCGACGGAGACCACGCCGACCTCGGGGTGTTTCGCCTGAACGGCCTGGAGCGCCGGCGGAAAGGTGTCGGCCACCACGCACCGGCACCCTGCCGCGGTCAGCAGGTCCACCAGGGCGGTGCCTACCTTGCCCACCCCCATCACCGCGATGGTGCGGCCGGCCAGGTCGTCGCTCTCCCACAGGAAGCGGGAGACGGCCCGCATGGCGGCGGTGATGCCCAGGGCGGTCTTGGGTGACGGGTCGCCGGAGCCCCCCTCCTCCACCGGCACCCCTACCACCCAGCGGGTCTCCCGGCGGATCATGTCCATGTCCTGGGCGTCGGTGCCGACGTCCTCGGCGGTGATGTAGCGGCCTTGCAGGGAGTCGACCACCCGCCCGTAGGCTCGCCAGAGCCGCTCCGACTTCCCCTTGCGGGGATCCCCGATGAGCACCGCCTTGCCGCCTCCGAGGTCGAGGCCGGCGGCGGCGGCCTTCAGGGTCATCCCCATGGAGAGCCGCAGCACATCCTCCAGTGCCTCCGCCTCGGTGGGGTAGGGGTAAAAGCGAGTCCCGCCGAGGGCGGGACCAAGAGCGGTGGAGTGAATGGCGATGATGGACTTGAGCCCCGAGGTGGGGTCGTAGCCGAAGACCAACTCCTCGTGGCCCCGGCTACCTATTGCTTCGAATACCCCCAACGCCGTGCTCCTTTCACCAGACGGGAGCCAACCCTGCCGCCACCCTACCAAAACGCCCGCCGGTTCACCGGGGGCCTCGGACCCTGCCGCGGGTAGGATTCCGGCCCCGTGAGCTTCGCCGCCTACCTGCGGGTGTACGTCCCCGGCGATCCCCGGCGGGTGCCGGAGCATCGCCACGACCCCCTGCCCCGGGTGCTGGAGCGCGGCGCCTACGGGGTTTCCTTCGAATCCTCCCGCGAAGATGCCTTTGTCATCGAGCGCGAGGGGCGCCATTACCTGTGCCCGCGCCACCCCCGGCTCCGCATGCTCGAAGGCCTGCTCGCCTTCCGCAACGCCTACCCCGACCCGGTGTCGTCGTCGCTGGTCCCCGAGTCCCTGGCCCGCCGGGCGGCGGCGGAGTTGGACCGGATACAGGCCCGCCATCCCGAGATCCGCTCCTGCATCCTCACCTCCCCTTTCCACGTGCCGCCCCGGTGGTTCGCCGCCTTCCACCCCAGGGAGCGGGAACTGGTGCCCGGCCCGGCCGGCCTCTCGATCCGGTATCGCACCGGGCGAGGGGCCGCGGTGCGCCGCCTGCAGCGGGCCCGGCGCATCTTGCGGCGTGCCGGGTTCGACGAGGATGTCCTGGCCCAGGTGCAAGCCCTCATCGACTGGCTGCGCCCCTTCCCCGCCGACGCCCTGGTGGAACTCGACTACGGGGGAGCAGCCCGGCACTTCCCGGAAGGGGATCTGGCCACCGACGAGAGCGCCGAGGACGTCGCCGCCAGCCTGCGCGCCCTGGAGCGCGGGGACTTCGAGACGGCCGGCGAGTGCTACTCCCGGGTGGCGGCCCGCTGGGCCCACGCCCAGGCGCTCACCTTCACCAGTTGAGGACGCCGCCGGACGCCCGGGTATAGCATGGAGAGCGAGGGAAGCCGAGCGCTCAGGGAAGAACCTGTGGATCAGATCAGATGCCCGCAGTGCGGCGGGGGCATCATCACCCGGGAGATGTACGGCTGGGTGAACCCGGCCACGGGCAAGTACGTCTCCCGCTTCCTCGGCTTCCGCTTCGACACGCTGTTCCTGTCGCTGTGGATGTTCGGCATGGGCATCCTGTACGCCGCCTACTACCTGGTGGCGGCCCCCGCCTACCTGGTCTGGCGGCTCTTCAGCCATCGCACCTACTCGCAGCGGCGCCACGAGTACATCTGCGAGGAGTGCGACCACCACTGGACGGTGGACCCGACCGGATAGCGGGCAGCGCGGCCGCTTCGAGCCCAGAAAGCCGGGTTGGTGCCGCGGGCGCAGGCTGGGGATCCAACGTTCGCGAGAGGGCGCCCCACCCGGGCGGGGCCGGCCGGGGCGCGGCCTTTACCCAATCTTGATCTGCGGCCGCATCGGAGCTTGACGCCGGCCCGCTTCACTGGGCGCACCGATCAGGAGGATGCCGCTGTTCTCTGAGGTTGCGCTGCAGGCGTTGCTGGATCCCGGATGGGCTTGGAGCCATCACGCTTGGTGGCCCTGGGGAGGGCTGATGATGGTGGCTTGGTGGCTGCTCATCGCCGCGTTGGTGGTGATGGCGGTCAGGGCGGTGGCCCGGCCCGGCAGGGCGCGGGCCGCCGGCGCCGAGGAGACCCTGGCCGATCGCTATGCCCGCGGGGAGATCGACGAAGCGGACTACCGGGTCCGCATGGCAGTCCTGAAGGAGCGCCGATGAACTCGCCCGCGATCCCGCTTTCGGAGGCGGCGCGAGTGGAACTGGTGACCAGCCCCGGCTGCCATTTCTGCGGCCATGCCAGGGAAGTCCTGGACCGGGTCGCGACCGATGTGCCGCTCGAGGTGACCGAGGTCGATCTCGACTCGCCGGCGGGCCGGGCCGCCCTCGCCCGCTGGCGCGTGCCCTTCCCCCCGATCCTCCTGGTGAACGGCGCCCTCTTCGGCTACGGCCGGATCTCCGAGCGCAAGCTGCGGGCCGTCCTGGCCGGGAAGGGGGACTGAGATGGAGGGGATCTTCTTCGGCACTTCGCTGCTGGCCGCCTTCATTGCCGGGGCCGTGGCGTTGTTCGCCCCCTGCTGCATCGTCTTCATGTTCCCCGCCTACATGGCGGCGGCCGTCCGCAACCGGCGCTGGCGGTTGGTGCCTTTCACCTTCGTCTTCGCCGCCGGGCTGGCCCTGGTACTGGTCCCGGTGACGCTGGGGGTGGGTCTGCTGACCCGGCCCCTGTTGCGCTACCACGGCCTGATCTACACCCTCGGCGGCCTGCTCATGCTGGCTATGGCCGCCTTCGCCGCGACCGGCAGGAACTGGTCGCTGCCCATGTTGAAGGGCTCGCCGGACCTGCGGCGGACCGACTCTGCCGGAGTCTTCGCCCTGGGGGTCTTCTCCGGGGCGGCCAGCAGCTGCTGCGCTCCGGTCCTGGCCGGGGTGGTGACGATGTCTGCCGTGGCGCCCAGCCTCCCGATGTCGGTACTCATCGGCCTGGCGTACGTCTTCGGAATGGTGTTCCCGCTCCTCCTCATGACCCTCGTCTGGGACCGCTCCGGGCTGCGGCACAGCCGGCGGATCCGGGGCCGGGAAGTCGTGTGGAGCCTCGGAAGCCGGCGGTTCCGCACCAACCGGATCAACCTGGTGGCGGCGGTGGTCATGGGGGCCCTGGGCCTGGGCTTCATCTTCCTGGCGGTCAGCGGCGCCTCGCTGGTCTCGGATGCCCAGACCGGAGTCGCGGCCTGGATCGAGGACCGGCTCAAGCCGCTGGCCGACCTGCTGGCGCCCATCCCCGACTGGCTGGGTGCATTGATCCTGGTGGCGATCGCCGTGGGTGCCGCGGCCATCTCGGCCCGCCGTCGCTCGCCCGACCCCGACGACGAAGAGAGGAACACTGATGTCGACGCAAACGGCGCAGAAGAACCGGCCGCGTGGGCGACCCGTGAAGAACGCTGAGGGGAGGCGGGTCTCGCCCTGGGCCTGGGCCGGCTTTGCTGCTCCCCTCCTCGTCGTGGCGGCCATCGTGATCGCCGGGGCGGTGAGCGGCGAGCCCGGCTCGGACCTGGAAGGGGCCCGGGCTCCGTCGTTCCGAGTGCCCACGAGCAGCGGCGGGGAGATCTCCCTCGAGGAGATCCTCGCCGAGGGGGATGCGCTGCTCTACTTCTCCATGGGGGTGGGCTGTGACGGCTGCTTTGCCCAGATCCCCGAGGTCGCCCGGCCCCTGGCCGAGCGAGGGCTGGCTTTGATCCCGGTCATGGTGGATCCCCCGGAGAAGGTGGCGCAGGAGGCGAGTCGGTTCGAACTCTCCATGCCTGTGCTCATCGACGAGTCGCGCGAGGTGTCCGAGGCCTACGGGATGCTGGGCGTATACGGGCACCCCGATCGGCCGAGTCACAGCTTCGCCCTGGTGCGAGCCGACGGCACCGTCGACTGGGTGAAGCACTACGCCACGATGTTCGTGCCCCTCGATCAGTTGCTGGCCGACATGGGCGACGCTGCCCCGCAGGCGTGACGGGCATGCGGTTCGCCCGTCACTCGCGCGCCGGCCGGGGGGCCGGAGGGAGCCTCCCCGCCCTTCCGGGTCCCCGCCCGGCGCCGGGCCCGAGGTTGGCAACACGACGAGGGTACTCTCCGGCACCGGCCCCGCCGCCCCGCCTTTCGTGCCCGGCGTGACGGCCCCGCAACCTTCCGGATCCCAGACATTCCAGCAGGCATATGGCAGGCGCAAGGCGCATCCTCATCGTCGACGACGAGCCCGATCTGCGGGCCATGCTCACCGCGTACCTCAGGGCGGAAGGGTTCGAGACGTCGGTGGCCGCCGACGGAGGCCAGGCGCTGGAGCGGGTGCGAGTTGAGCGACCCGACCTGATCGTCCTGGACGTTGGGATGCCCGGCATCGATGGTCTGGAGGTCCTGCGGAGAGTGCGGGGCGAGTCCGACGTGCCGGTGATCCTGCTGACTGCTCGCTCCGAGGAGGTCGACCGCGTCATCGGGCTGACCGTGGGGGCGGACGACTACGTCACCAAGCCGTTCAGCCCGCGCGAGTTGGCCGCCCGTATCAAGGCGGTGCTGCGGCGGGGCTGGCGCTCGGGGGAGGAAGACGTGCTGCGCTTCAACGAGCTGACCGTCGATCTCGCCCGACGGGAGGTCCGGCGTGGCCCCGAGGCGATCTCACTGAGCACACTGCAGTTCGACCTGCTGGCCGCATTGGCTTCGGCTCCCCGCCGGGTCTTCACGCGGGACCAACTCCTGCAGCGGGTCTGGGGCTTCGACTACTTCGGAGTCGAGCGGGTGGTGGACGTGCACATCGCCAGCATCCGCCGGGCCCTGGGTGACGACGCCGCCGACCCGGCGATCATCGGCACGGTGCGCGGGGTCGGCTACCGCTTCATCGCGGACCCACTGTGAGGCGCTTCGCCGGCAGCCTGCTCGTTCGTCTGGTGCTGTCGCACCTGTTCGTCGTGGCCGTGGCCGTGGCGGCTACGGCGCTCCTCAGCCAGTCCCTCGCCGGCTCGTTCTTCGAAGCACATCTTGCCGACATGGGGCACGACCCCGCCCTCGGCGGCATGTCGGCGGCCATGGCGGATCAACTGCGCGGGGGGTTCGCCGACTCCTTCCAGGGGGCGCTGACCATTGCGGTCATGGTGGGGGCGGTGGCCGCCGGGCTGGCCAGCGCTTTCGCCGCCTTCCGGGTGCTGCGGCCGCTCGAGAGGGTGCGGCGTGCGGCGCGGCGACTCGCCTCGGGCTCCTATGCCGAACGTGTCCCCATCCCCGCGGAATCGGAACTGGCCGCCCTGGCTCGGGATGTCAACGCGCTGAGCGAGGCCCTGGAGAAGGTGGAGTCGCGACGGGTGCAGCTGATCAGCGAGGTGGCTCACGAACTTCGGACGCCACTCACCACCATCCAGGGCTATATGGAGGGGCTGCTCGACGGGGTCTTCGCTCCCGACGAGGAGATCTTCGCCGCGACCGCGAGGGAGGCAGCACGGCTGAAGCGGCTGGCGGCCGATCTGAGCACCCTCTCCCGGGCCGAGGAGAGCCCGTTGGAACTGGTGGTCGTTCCGGTGGACTTGGGCCTCGTCGCTACCGAAGCGGCCGAGCGTCTGCGGCCCCAGTTCGAGGGCAGCGACGTTTCGCTGAGGGTGGAGCGGTCGGCCGACCTGCCGGTGCAGGGCGACCAGGATCGTCTGGTACAGATCTTCACCAACATCGTGGGCAATGCCCTGACCCACACCCCGGCCGGGGGGCGCGTTGAAGTGACGGCCCGCCGCCGCGGGCACGACGCCGTGGTCACCGTCTCCGACAACGGGAGGGGCATCGAGCCCGAGAACCTCGAAGCGATCTTCGAGCGCTTCTTCCGGGCGGACCGCGACGCCCCCGGCGGCACCGGGATCGGCCTGACCATTGCCCGGCGAATCGCCCGACTCCACGGCGGTGAAGTGAGCGCCGCCTCCGCGGGCCTCGGTTGGGGGGCGACCTTCACCGTGGAGATCCCCTTGGCCGCCCGATCCGCGGCCTGAGCCGCACCGGAAGATCGGACAGCTCAGGAGGACCCCCTCCCGAGGCCGACGGTGCAGCGGCCGGCTCGGCTCTGGCGGCTCAACCGGCCGGCGCCGCGGCCAGGGCTGCGGCCAGGACCCCCTCCACCGTCGCCATGTCGAGCCGCACCGGGTTGCCCCCGATGGGCGCTGTGCACCCCAGCACGACCTGCAGGATTCCCGGGGCGTGTTCGAGCCGCGCTCCTAGGCCCGGCAGGGTGACTGCGGCCCCGGCCGCCTCGAGCAGGCGGCCTACGGCCCCGGCCCGGTCGCCGTCCCCCTGCGGCTCTACCAGGGCGGCGAGAGCGCGATGGGCCTCGTCGCCGGGGCAGCGCTCCTGATTGAGGCCCACCGTGCCAGGCAGCAGGGCTGCGATGGCGGCGGAGTGGGGGATTCCGGTCACGGCAGTGATGGGTTGGGCCAGGGCGCAAGCCAGGCCCGGCCCGGCCTGCAGGGCCATCCCGGCGCAGAAGGACCCGAGCAGCATTCCCGGGAAGGCCTCGGCGTCGGGGGCTCCGGCTGGCAGCGCCTGTAGACCCTCGCTCACCGGCCGGACGCCCTCGAAGAGAAGGGCTCGGGTGAAGGCAGTGGCGCCGAGGGACAGGTGCGACTCGATGCCGTGGGCCAGGGCATCGCAGGCCCCGAACCGCAGCAGGCTCGGCGGCACGCCGGCCTGCGGCAGGAGGTCGAGCACGGCTACGACCGGCACCATCTCCGGCTGCCGGATGCTGCGCACCACGCCGAGACGCCGGTTGCGGAGCGCGGCCACCCTGTTGGCTTCCGATCCGGCGGCCACAGGGGTGGGCACGGCGAGGAAGGGCAGCGGCGGCATCTCCAGGGCGCGGCCCAGTTGATGCTCCTCGGCGGTTCCCGGGTTGACGCCGAGGGCGGCCACGGCCTTGGCGGCGTTCGTAGGCCGGCCGCCTACCCCTACCACGGTGACCACCCCGGCCTATCTGATCTGGCGCCTGTTTACCCGCCCCAGCTACGGCGAGCGCTGCACCGCGTACATCTGCGAGGAGTGCGACCACCACTGGACGGTGGACCCGACCGGATGGCGGGCAGCGCGGCCGCTTCGAGCCCAGAAAGCCGGGTTGGTGCCCCCCGCTTCCGGGTTGCGTTCACTGCGGCAGGGGGCCAAGATCGAGCGCGGAGCGGCGCCTCGCCCCCGGCTGGTTCCTTCCCGCCGCGCCGGGCGCGATGACCCCGGAGCAACGGTCCTCGCCGGTCTGAGTCCTTCTGGGAGGTGCACCTTGGCCGAGAAGCCCGCCCCGGAGGCGGCACTGCCGCCCTGGCACAGCCTCGAGGCGCCGGAGGTGGCCGAGCGCCTCGGCACCGGTCGCGACGGGCTGAGCAGCGCCGAGAGCGCCGCTCGCCTGGAGCGTGACGGCCCCAACGAACTGGCAGCGGAGCACCCTCCCGGATGGTGGGTGGTGCTGGCGCGCCAGTTTGCCGGCCCTCTGATCTTCATCCTGCTGGTGGCCACCATCATCACCTTGGCGCTGCGGGAGCACATCG
>VGBK01000045.1 GCA_016870535.1 Actinomycetota bacterium
GCGGGCCACCTCCCCCGCTGGGGCGGGGGAGGAGAAGCGGGCTGCTTCCCGTTCCGGCCCGGCGGGAGGGGGTCGGGGGGAGGGCTGCGAAGGGCGCGCCTGGGGTCGGCGTGTTTGGCTTCCCCCTCCGGCCCTGGCGGGCCACCTCCCCCGCTGGGGCGGGGGAGGAGACGAGGCTCAGCCCCCCAGTGCCTCCACCGGGACGGCGAAGACGGTCTCCGCCCCGGCGGTCACCTCGCCCAGGAGGCCGGCCACCTTCGGCAGGACGTGGGCGGCGTAGAAGCGGGCGGTGCCGATCTTGGCCTGCAGGAACGCCTCCCGGCCTTCCGGGTCCTCGCGGCGTGCCGCCAACGCCGAGCGCCCGTGAACCCACCCGCCGGCGACGATGCCGAACATCTGGGTGAACGGGGTTGCCGCCGCCAGGGCGTCGTTGGGGCTGGCCGCCAGGCGGCCCAGCACGTGGGTGCCGGCCTCCTGCAGGGTGGCGACCGCCTTGGCCAGCGCCTCGCCGATCGGCGCCAGGGCGGCCTCGCCGCGCAACTCCGCGGCCACTCCGCTCATCTCGGCGAGCAGCGATTGCGCCGCCGCCCCGCCCCCGATGGTGAGCTTGCGGGCTACCAGATCGGCGGCCTGGATCCCGTTGGTCCCCTCGTAGATGGGGGCGATCCGGGCGTCGCGCCAGCACTGCGGCGCCCCGGTCTCCTCGACGTAGCCCATGCCGCCGTGCACCTGGATGCCCAGCGACGCCAACTCCACGCCCAGGTCGGTGCCCCACTGCTTGCACACCGGGGTGAGGATGGCGATGCGGTCGGCGGCCTCCCGGCGCTTCGCCGGGTCGGGATGGCAGTGGGCCAGGTCGCCGTATTCGGCCGTCTGGTACATGACCCCGCGCATGGCCTCGATCTGGCTGCGCATCAGCAGCAGCATGCGGCGCACGTCGGCGTGGTCGGCGATGGGGCTGGAGGTGCCCTTGGGCGCCCCGAAGGCGGTGCCCTGCTTGCGCTCCCGGGCGTAAGCGAGAGCGAGTTGGTAGGCCTTCTCCGCCACCGCCAGGCCCTGCATCCCCACGTGGAGGCGGGCCCGGTTCATCATGACGAACATGTACTTGAGGCCCTGGCACTCCTCGCCTATCAGGTAGCCGACGGCCCCGGCGTCGTCGCCGAAGGAGAGGACGCAGGTGGGGCTGGCGTGGATGCCCACCTTCTCCTCAATGGAGACGCAGACCAGGTCGTTGCGCTCTCCCACGGAGCCGTCGGGGTTCACCAGGTGCTTGGGCACCAGGAACAGCGAGATGCCCTTGGTGCCCGGTGGCGCTCCGGGGGTGCGCGCCAGGGCGGCGTGGACGATGTTGCCGGTGAGGTCGTGCTCGCCCCAGGTGACGAAGATCTTGGTGCCGGTGATGCGGTAGGTGCCGTCGCCCGCCGGTACGGCCTTGGCCGTCAGGGCCCCCACATCCGATCCGGCCTGTGACTCGGTGAGGAGCATGGTGCCGGTCCACTCCCCGCTGACCAGGCGGGGCAGCCAGGTGGCCTTCTGCTCCTCGGTGCCGTGGAGAACGAGCAACTCGACGGCGGCATAGGTGAGCATGGGGCACAGGGAGAACGACATGTCGGCCGAGGTGACCATCTCCGCCAGGGCCAGGCCGACCACGAACGGCATGCCGCCCCCGCCCCACTCCTCGGGGAACGAGATGGCCGGCCACCCCGCCTCCACGAACCGCTTGTAGGCCTGCCGGTATCCGGGCGGGGTGGTCACCGTGCCGTCGGGGCTGTGCTTGGCGCCGGTCTTGTCGGCGGTGCGGCACAGAGGGGCGATCTGCTCGGTGATGAAGCGGCCGGCTTCGTCGAGGGCGCCGAACACCAGGTCGGGGTCGGCGTTGGGGAAGGACCCGGAGGCCTGCAGGCCGGGCAGATCCACCAGATGGGAGAGAGCGAAGCGGATGTCGCGCAGCGGGGGGCGGTAGTCGGTCATGCCCCTGAGGTTACCCGCCGTTCACCCGGCCTGCCGGGGCCGCCGGATTGACGCCGCCGCGCCCGGCCGGGCCTTTACGCTCGCCGCGTGCAAGACGGGTCGCCGCCGGGCCGCGCCCCCACCGATCGGCACGGGATGCCGCGGTGGATCCCGCGCCTCATCGTCATGGTGGCCCTCGCCGCCGTGGGCCTGTTCGCCGCCTTCCACGTGCTGCGGGCGCTGCGCACCCTTCTCGTCCTGATCCTCATCTCGGCCTTCCTGTCGATCGCCCTGGAGCCGGGGGTCAATTTCCTGAGCCGCAAGGGCTGGCGGCGCGGCTGGGCCACCGGCCTCATCTTCCTGGTGATGGTGCTGGTGGTGGGCCTCTTCATCGGGCTCATGGTCCCCCTGGTGGTGGATCAGGTGGCGCGCTTCGTGACGAAGCTGCCCGGCTACGTGGATGAGGTGGCCGGCCTCGCCGAGCGCTTCGGCATCGACTTCTCCAGCGAGCGCCTGCGCCAGGCCCTGACCAACGTCGACGCCGACCTGCAGCGGTTCGCCGGCGACATAGCCGGCGGCATCTTCGGGGTGGGCACCGCCCTCCTGGGCACGATGGCCCAGATGCTCACCGTCGCCCTGTTCACCTTCTACATGACGGCCGACGGGCCGCGCCTGCGGCGGGTGCTGCTGTCGGCCCTGCCTGCGGCCCGCCAGCGCGAGGTGCTGTGGGCGGTGGAGGTGGCCATCGACCGCACCGGCGGCTACTTCTACTCCCGGGCGCTCCTGGCGGGCATCTCGGCCTCGGTGGCCTGGGCGGCCTTCACCATCATCGGGGTCCCCTTCCCGCTGGCTCTGGCGCTGTGGATGGGCCTGGTGAGCCAGTTCGTTCCGGTGCTGGGCACCTACATCGGGGGGGTGCTGCCGCTGGCGGTGGCCTTGATCGAGTCGCCGCCGAAGGGCCTGGCGGTGCTGGGCTACGTGCTGGTGTATCAGGGCATCGAGAACTACCTGCTGGCCCCGCGCATCACCGCCCGAACCATGGAACTGCACCCGGCGGTGGCCTTCGGGGCCGCCTTCGCCGGGGCGAGCCTGCTGGGCGTGCCGGGGGCCCTGATGGGGCTGCCGCTGGCCGCCACCATCCAGGCGCTCATCGGTGCCTACCTGCGCCGCCACGAGGTGGTGGAGTCCCCGCTGACCGTCGATCCCCGAGCGGTCGCCGCCCGGACGGTCGCGCCCAACGAGGGGACCGAGGAGGCTGCGCCCGCCGGGGAGCCGGGCGCCGGGTCGGGAGAGGGCGAGGCCGGGGGCTAGGGGCGCTTGGGCCCCGTTGGCGGCGGGTCCGGGCGGTCCTGGGCTCTTCACTCAGACGGGGGCGGCAGGGATCCCGCTCTGGATGTTGGGCGGGCGCCCAGTGCGGATCGGCTTCATCTGTGGCCGGGGGAAGTGCTTCGGTTCATCGAGCCTCCCCGGCTACCGTGGCCGTGGCATGCGGATCCTCTTCGTGTGCGCCGGCAACACCTGCCGCTCGGCGCTGGCCGAGGCTGTGGCCCGCGCTCGGCTCGGCCCCGGCTCGGGCGTGGAGGTGGAGAGCGCCGGCCTGTACGCCCTGGAGGACGCCCCCGCCACCCCGCACGCCCTGGAGGTGGCGGCGCAGGCGGGGGCCGACCTGAGCGCCCACCGGGCCCGGTCCGTGACCCGGTCCATGGTGCAGGAGGCCGACCTCATCTACGTCATGACCCGTTCTCAGGCCGACGCCCTGGATCACATGGGAGCTGACCTGGGGGACAAGGTGGGCCTGCTCGACCCGGACGGGGACGACATCGCCGACCCTTATGGGGGTGACCTCGACGCCTACCGTCGCTCCTGCCGCCGCATCGAGGGGGCGGTGGGGGCGCGCCTCGGCGCGTGGCGGGCGGCGGCGGACGGGCCGGGCGAATAGCCTTCCGGCCATGCCGGCCGTGGTCAGCGTCGAGCACCTGCACAAGGCCTACGGGCCGGTGGTGGCGGTGGAGGACGTGTCCTTCGCCGTCGAGGACGGGGAGATCTTCGGCCTGCTCGGCCCCAACGGGGCCGGCAAGACCACGATCGTGGAGTGCCTGCAGGGCCTGCGCCGTGCCGACGGCGGCACCCTCCGCGTGCTGGGCCTCGACCCCCAGACCCAGGGCCGCGAACTGCGGGGCCGGGTGGGCTCGCAACTGCAGGAGTCGGCCCTTCCCGACCGCATCAGGGTGTGGGAGGCGCTCGACCTGTTCGCCTCGCTGACCCCGGGGGCCGCCGACTGGCGGATGCTCATGGAGCAGTGGGGGCTGGCGGGGAAGGGCAAGGCCTCCTTCGCCTCGCTGTCGGGCGGCCAGCGGCAGCGACTGTTCGTGGCGTTGGCGCTGGTCAACGAGCCGCAGGTGGTGTTCCTGGACGAGATGACCACCGGCCTCGACCCGGCGGCGCGTCGCGTCGCCTGGGAACTGGTCGAGGCGATCAGAGCCCGGGGGACCACGGTGGTGCTGGTCACCCACTTCATGGATGAGGCCGAGCGCCTCTGCGACCGCCTGGCCGTCGTGGACCGGGGGCGGGTGGTGGCCGCCGGTTCGCCGCCGGGCCTCATCGATCTCCACGCCCCACAGAGGCTGGTGCGCTTCAGCACGACGGCGCCGGATTGCGACTTCCTCTACCGGGTTCCGGGGGTGGAAGCGGTGACCCGGCGCGGAGAGAGCGTCGAGGTGGCCGGCACCGGCCCGGTGCTGGCCCTGGTGGCGGCGGCCCTGGTGGAGCGGGGCATCGTCCCGGCAGACCTGCGCGCCGAGCGCGCCACCCTCGAAGAGGTCTTCCTGAGGTTGACCTCTCATCGGGCGGGGGAGGAGGAGGCATGACCACCCTGCGCAAGATGGTGGCGGTCGAACTGAAGCTGTTCCTGCGGGAGCCGCTGACGGTGGTCTTCGCTTTGGCGCTGCCCCTCATCACCCTGTTCGTTCTGGGCGGGGTGTTCGGCAACACGCCCGAAGCCGGTTTCTACGCCGGGGTCGGGGCCATGGACTTCTACACCCCGGCCTACATCGGCCTGGTGCTGGCCTCCATCGGGGTGATCAGCATCCCCGCCCATCTCGCCGGGAACCGGGAGAGGGGGGTGTTGCGCCGCTTCCGGGCCTCCTCGGTGCCGGCGGCGGTGGTGGTGGGGTCGGAGGTGGCGGTGAGCTTGCTGATCGCTCTGGTGAGCGGGGTGGTGCTGGTGGCCTGCGCCCTGGTGATGTACGGCGCCGCCCCGCCGCAGTCGGCTTGGCTGCTGATGCCGGCGTTTCTGCTGAGCGGTCTCGTCTTCGCCACCCTCGGGGCCATGCTGGGGACGCTGCTCCCCACCGCCCGGGCGGCGCAGGCGGCGGGGATGCTGCTGTGGTTCGTCATGCTCTTTCTGGGCGGGGCCGGCCCGCCCCCGGAAGTGCTCACCGGGGCGCTGGGATGGCTCCGCCACGGGGTGCCTCTCACCTACTCCGTCGGCGTGCTGCAGGGGCCCTGGCTGGGGACCGGCTGGAACTGGGCCGACGCCGGGATCCTGGCCGCCATCGGCCTGGCGGCGGCCCTGGTCACCGCACTCCGGTTCAGGTGGGAGTGAGGGTGACCCTGGGGTGGGCCGCTCACCCTTCGACGGAGGTGACGGTGATGCAGACGACCGAGTCTGGCTTGGCGGGGTCGTCGTAGCACCAGGTGACGCGATACCGGCCCTCCGGTGCGTAGATCCTGGGGGTGGCGAAGAGGACCGCCGAGCCGACGTGGATCACCTGACGCATCTCCGGTTGGTCGTGCCGCTCCTCGAGGCGGTCGAGGGCGCGGTTCACCGCCTCGACGTCCCGGTTCGGCAGGGCCTCGTAGGAGTCGGCGAAGGTGGCGGTGAACTCGAGCGGGAGGCGCAAAGGTCAGCCTGGCGGGTTGCGCCGGTAGCCGGGACGGGTCTGCCCTTCAGCCAGGTCGCGCACGGAGCGCTCGATCTCCGCCGCGTTGCCGGGACCCGAGAGGATGTCGATCTCGGCCTCGGTGACCAGGCGGGCGGGTCGTAGCACCCATCCGGAGCCGTCGGGGAGAGGCTCGGCCACGGCGTGGCCCTCGGTGAAGCCGAGGCGGCCCACCGACATGCGGCCCTGCTTGTCGATGGTGAGGTCGATGCGGGAGGTCATGGCGGGAAGATACCCCATCTACCCATATTGCACAATAGGGAAACCACCAATGAGGCACCGGAGTCGGGCGCTGAGTCGCCGCGGCCGCCTCATCATGCCGTTGCGGGCCGGCAGTCGCGGCAGGGCCGGAAGCCGGCCCGGGCCGCCTCTCCCGGCGAGCGGAACTCCGCCCGGCGGCTTGCGGTGATGCGCCGGGCGTGGCGGCAGGTGGGGTGGCAGTAGATCCTCGTGGTGGCGCTGCCCAGGTAGCGCACCCCCCGGGAGGTCAGGGCTTCGAGAGCCTCGATCTCCAAGCCCTCAGCCGCGAGCAGCACCCGTTTGCTCTCGTCGGCCCCCAGCGAGTAGCGGCCGAAGCGGCCGTCGGCCCGCACCACCCGGTGGCAGGGGACCACCAGGGGGACGGGGTTGGCCGCCAGGGCGTTGCCCACGGCCCGGCCGCTGCCCGGGCGGCCGATCTCCCGCGCTACCCAGGCGTAGGGGCGGATCTCGCCGGGGGGGATACCGGCGGCAGAGCGCAGCACCGCCGCCTGGAACTCGCTCAGGCCGGCCGGGTCCACCGGAATCCCGCGGGTGCGGCCTGCGCCCAGGGCCCGGTCTACCGTCGCGGCCAGTCGGGGCGGTGGGGCATCGGCCGGCACCACCGCTCTTCCGAACCGGGCCAGGTAGGCGGCCTCGAACCCGGCCGGGTCGCCGGCCAGGTCCACCCGCGACACGCCCCGGCGGGTGAAGGCCACGAACACCGGTCCCAGGATGCTGGGCCGGATCGCGTAGTGATCGGCCAGGCCGACGCGGTGCAGGACCCCGGGCAGCAGGTGGGGGGGAGCGGCGGCGCGCAGGTCGGCGAGGTGTTCGGGCAGGCCGGTCATCCTTCTTCCTCCTCGAGTTGGCGGCGCAGTTGCTGCAGGCCCCGGTGCACGTCGGACTTCACCGTGCCGACGGGGCGTCCCAGAGCGGCGGCGATCTCGGCGTGGGGCAGGCCGGTGACGTGCCGCAGCACCACCGCGGCGCGCTGCGGCCAGGGCAAGCGGGCCAGGTGCGCCGCCAGCGCTCCGCTCCCGGCCGAGGCCAGGGCCCGGGCCTCGGGCCCGGGGGCCGGATCGGGGAGGGCCGCCTCCGGGTCGAGGGTCTCCTCGCCACGGCGCCTGCGATCCCGGGCGCGGTTCCGGCAGAGGTTGGCGGCGATGGTCCACACCCACTCTCGCAGGCGCAGCTCACCGACCCGGGCGGCGGGGTAGCGGCCCAGGGCGCGGTAGGCGCGGAGGAACGCCTCCTGGGTCACCTCCTCGGCGTCGGCCGAATTCCCGAGCAGGCGGAGAGCGCCCGAATAGACCCCGTCGATCAAGGCTCGGACCAGAAGGGGGAAGGCGGCGTCGCGGTCGGCGGCCAGCGCCGCCGGCAGTGCTTCGATCCCGCCTCTGGGTCGCATGAGGCCTCCTTGATACCAAGAACCCCGGTGGAGCGCCTCGGGTTGCACATCGGGGCCCTCGACCCGTAGCGTCGCGGCCGCCATCGTCACGGAGGCGCTATGCCGATGGGGAACGCTCTGGTGGGCGGGGTGCTGCGCACCCCCTTGCACCGCACCCTCAGCCGCTCGCTGCTGCTGCTCACCTATCGCGGCCGGCGCACCGGCAAGGAGTACACCATCCCGGTTGGCTACGCCCGCTACGCCGAGGACGAGCTGGTGCTGCTGGCCGGCCGCCCGGGGGGCAAGACCTGGTGGACCAACAGGCGCGGGCCCCTTTCGGTGCGCCTGCTGCTGGCCGGCCGAGAAGTGGAGGGCGAGGCCCGCCTGGTCAAGGGCGAGGAGGCGGTGCCTCGCCTGGCCGTCTACCTGGAGGCGCTTCCCCGGGCGGCACGCACCTTCGGCATCGCCGCCGGACCGGACGGCAAGGTGGCCGCAGACCGGCTGCCGGCGCTGGCCGACGAGGTGCAGGTGGTGGCCGTCCGACTGCGGCGCTGAGTCTCCGGAGGGAGGCGGCCGGGGCGCGGCGACTCCCGGCCGGTAGCATCCGGGCCGGGCAGAGGAGGCGGCAGCGTGAGCGGATGGCGGGCCGGACTGGTGGCTCTGGCGCTGGGCGGCCTGATCCTGGGCGCGGGGGCCATCGTGATCGCCGTGGGCGGTGGCGACGAGCCTCCCGGGACGACGGCCACCCTCGCTCCGCAAGACATCACCCTCGCCTGCGTCCCGGCCCTCAAGGCGGTCTGCGCCGAGCTGGGGGCCTCGCTGGGAGCGGCGACGCAGGCCTTCCGGCCGGGAACCGACCCGGGCGGCGACGTGGTGGTGATCGCCCCGCAGGCCGACCTTCCGGCTGGGATGAGCGGGCCGGTCGTGGCCCGCAGCCCGATCGCGGTGGCGGTCTGGCGGGAGCGGGCCCTGATCCTGGCGGCGGCGTGCGGCGGGGCGATCGATCTCGCTTGCCTGGAGGACGCCTACGGACGGCAGTGGGAGACCCTGGGGGGCAGCGCCGCCTGGGCCGGCTTCAAGCTGGGGCTGGCCGACCCCACCCGGTCCGCCTCCGCCCTGGAAGCCTGGCGGGCGGTGGCCGGCTCCGGGGTCCCCGCCGGCCTGGAGCGGTCGCTGCGGGTGCAGGCCGCCGACGACGCCGCCCTGCTCCTCGAGGTGGCTCAGTTCGGGCCGTCGCGAGCCGATGCCGTTGTGGCCACCGAGGTGGCCATCGCCGGGCAACTGGAGAACGTCTGGGACGTGGGGCGCCTGGAGGTGTACTACCCCGACCCCGGCCCCTGGGTGGAGTACGTGGCCGCCGCCGGGGGAAGCGCCGCCGAGCGCCTGGCGCAGCGTTTGGCGAGCCCGGAGGTACAGTCGCAACTGGCGGCTTGGGGGCTGCGGCCGGCGTCGGGTGAGGCCGCCGGATTGCCGCCCGGCCTCGGACCGGCCGGGCAGCCGCTGGGGCCGCCGAGCGAGGCCGAGCGGGCGGCGCTGCTGGCCGCGTGGCAGGACCTGTGAGCGAGGAGGGCACCGTGGACCGCCGCCAACTCAACGTCCTGGTCGGTGTCGCCGCGGTGACGGTGCTGGGCCTCATCATCTGGGCGATCGCCGCCGCCACCGGCGGCGGGGGCGATGGGTCGGCCGGGGATCCCACCAGCACCACCGCGGTGCCGGCGGACTGCGTGGCGGTGCCGGCGGCGGTCTCCTCGGAGAAGGTGACCCTGCTCACCGACCTGGCTGCCGCGTTCAACGCCACCTCGCCCGAAGTGGACGGGGAGTGCGTGCGCGTCACCATCCATCGTGTGGCGTCGGGTCAGGCGGCCACCGCCCTGGTGGAGGGCTGGTCGGAGGAGAGCCTGGGGGTCCCGGCCCCGGTGCTGTGG
Source organism: Actinomycetota bacterium (assembly GCA_016870535.1). GTDB lineage: Bacteria > Actinomycetota > Acidimicrobiia > Spongiisociales > UBA11373 > VGBK01. The sequence continues at coordinate 9,444 of VGBK01000045.1, forward strand.
AGCCCGGCGGCGACCTCCTGGGGAGCGGTGGTGAACCATCGCCTCGCCGAGGCGGGCCTTCCCGCCATGGCCAACGACTTCGAGCGGATCATGATCACCCCGCTGGTGCTGGGGATGCCCCGCCCCATGGCGCAGGCCCTGGGCTGGCCCGAGGCGGAGATCGGCTGGGCAGACGTGCTGGCCCTGGTGGAGAACCCCGAGGGCTGGGGCGCCTACGGCCACCCGGAGTGGGGGGAGTTCAAGCTGGGCAAGACCAACCCCAACTTCTCCACTTCGGGGCTGTCGGCCACGGTGGCCATCTACTACGCCGCCACCGGCAAGCTGGGGGGCCTGACCCTGGAGGATGTCGCCGCCGCCGAGGTAGAGGACTTCGTGCGCCGGGTGGAAGCGGCCACGGTGCACTACGGGGACACCACCATGACCTTCCTCGACAGCATGCTGCGAGAGGACCTGGCCGGGCGCCCGCTGACCTACGTGTCGGCGGTGGCCATCGAGGAGGTCAGCATCATCGCCTACAACCGGGGCGACCCCGGCGACGTGGGCCTGGAGAACCCCACCCCGCCCAACGTCCCGCTGGTGGCGGTCTATCCCAAGGAGGGCACGCTCTTCTCCGACAACCCGGCCTACGTCCTCGACGCTCCCTGGGTCACCGCGGTGCAGCGCGAGGCGGCCCTCCGCTTCCGCTCCTTCGTCATCGACGAGCCCGAGAACCAGGGGCGCGCCCTGGAGTTCGGGTTCCGCCCGGGCAACCCGGCGGTGCCCACCGGAGAGCCCATCTCGAGCGCCAACGGGCTCAACCCCTCGCAGCCCAAGACCGAGTTGGAGCTGCCCCGTCCGGAGGTGCTCGCCGCCCTGGTGGACTCCTGGGAGTCCCACCGGAAGACGGCCCGGGTGCTCCTCGTCTTCGACGTCAGCGGGTCGATGGGCGACCTCGGCGGCCAGGGCTACACCAAGCTCGACCTGGCCAAGCAGGCGGTGCTGGCCTCCCTGGATCAGTTCAAGCCGGAGGACGAGGTGGGCCTGTGGATCTTCTCCACCGAACTGGACGGCGACCTCGACTACCTGGAACTGGTGCCGCCCGGCCCGCTGGCCGAGAACCGGGAGAAGATCGAGAGAGCGGTGCGGGGGCTGATCCCCATGCGCGGCACCGGCCTGTACGACACCACCCGGGCGGCGGTGCAGGCGGTGCGCGACGGTTACGACCGATCCAAGATCAATGCGGTGCTGCTGCTCAGCGACGGCATGTGCGACGACTACGAGCCGGGGTGCGAGCTGCCCCCCTTGCTGTCGTTCCTGTCTTCGACCGAGCGTGACGTGGTGCGGGTCTTCGCCGTGGCTTACGGGGCCGATGCCGACGTGGCCACCCTGCAAGCCATCACCGACGCCTCGCAGGCCCGGCTGTACAAGGCCACCGACCCGCTGACCATCGAGCGGGTCTTCCAGCAGGTGATCTCCAACTTCTGATGCCCTTCCTCGATCGCTTTCGTTGGAACCCCCGGGTGCGCAAGGGGGTGCTCTTCGCCCGGGCCACCCTGTCGCCGTGGGGCCTGGCAGCCGGGGGTGCCCTGGCCGGCATAGGCCTGGCTCTGGGTATCGGCCTGCCCTTCGTCATCGCCGCCGCCCTGGCGGCCTGGCTGACCTCGGCAGTCCTGCACCTGCGCGACCCGGCGCTGCTGTCGTCTCTGCTGGCGCCGGAGTTCGATCGGGATCTGGCGGTGCTCGACGAGGAGCACCTGGCCTACATGACGGCGGGCCTGGCCGCCCGGGATCGCTTCGAGGCGGCGGTGGACGACTTGCCGGGGAAGGAGCAGTTCGGCGGGATGCGGGCGCGGGTGACCGAGGCGCTGCGCCGCATGTACGACTCGGCGGTGTGGACGCAGCGGGCCGATCGCTTTCTCGCGACGGTGGACGCCGATGCGCTCGCCCGGCGGCTGCGGGCGGCGGCGAAGGGCTCGGCGTTGGCCGAGGAGCTTCGGGAGCAACTCGAGGAGACAGAGCAGATCCGAGCCCGCCGGGAAGAGACGGTCTCGCAGTTGTCCGCCACCGTGGCCGGGATCGAGACCCTGGCGGTCAAGATGGGCGGCCTGGCTCTCGAGGCCACTGCCCCGGGGAGGTATGGGGTGTCCACCACCGAGGTGCGCCGCCTGCGCCACGAACTGGACACCTACGTGGATGCCCTGGCCGAAGTGGAGCGCACCCTGCCGGCGACCCTCCCCGAGCAGGAGTAGGGGAGTCACCCGCCCCCGCTCAGCGGGAGGCCACCTGCGCCACCCAGGCCCCGAAGAGGCGGTCCGCTCGCTCCCTCTGCTCCGCAGCATCTGCCCGCACCGCGGCGATGACGGCCTCCGGGTCGAGGCCGTCCCGCTCCAGGGCCCCGGGAGGCTTGGCCCGGGTCCAGCGGGCAAAAGCCTCCGGGCCGACTTCCGGGTGAGGCTGCAGGCCGAGCGCCGGGCCGAGGCGGAAGGCCTGGGGGTAGCGCTTGCTGACCGCCAGCAGGGCGGCGCCCGGAGGTGGGTCCCAGGTGTCGGCGTGGGAGACAACGGCGAGCCCCTCCAGGTGCCGGGCCACGGGGTCGGCCCGCCCCTCCGGGGTGAGCCGCACCGGTACCAGGCCGACCTCGCGGCCGGTGCCGGGGTAGGCCCGTCCGCCCAGGGCGGCGGCGAGGAGTTGGCACCCCAGGCAGATGCCCAGCACCGGCCGCCCCGCCTCGACCGCGGCCGCCAGCAGTTGCTTCTCAGCGACGAGCCACGGGTGGCTCCCCTCCTCGTAGGCTCCCATGTGGCCGCCGAGCGACACCACCGCCGACCATCCGGACGGGCCGGGCAGCGCCTCCGCGGCGGCGGGATCCACCACCTGCATCGCCAGGCCGGCGCCGGCCAGGGCGCCGGCCAGGTAGCCGGGGCCGGCGTCGGCATCGTGGCGCAGCACCAGAACGGGGAGCACGCCGGGAGTGTAGGGGCCGGGTCCCGGCCGCCTCAGCCGGGCGCTGGTTCTACCCTGTGGAGCATGGAGGTCCCCGAAATCATCACCTGCGTCGAGTGCGGTGCCGCCGCCGGCCGGCTCACCACCCCTCCGCCGGACGAGGGGTTCTCGCCGGGCGACGTGGTGGCTTTCGTCTGCCCCGACTGCGGACAGCGCTTCGACCTCGTGGTCGAAGACGACCTGGCCGACCCGATCTGATCGGGTTGAAGCCGCCGCACCCGCGCGTACCGGAGAGCGATCCGGTAGCCTGCTCGATGACGAGGCATAGGAGGATCATGGGCCGAACCGCACGGGTGATCCTGGCGGCCGGGATGATCCTGCTGATGACGGCGGGGCCCGCCCTCGCTCAGCAGGACCGGGCGCCGGTGATCGACCTCACCGACTTCATAACCGTAGATGCCGTCGCGCAATGGGCCGATCGCAACGGTGACGGCATCCCCGACATCCCGCGAGAGGGCGCCGAGGGTGACATCCCCGTGGGCATCGCCGGCATCTGGGACGACGCCATCGGCGCGCTGACTGCCGAGGAGTTCCTGCTCCGGGTAGACCCGGAGGGGACCGGGTTCGACCTCGAGGCGGAGGGCGCCTATTTGCTGGGCCCCTGCGGCGGGGCGGCCATCTCCTACGACGCCGCCGGCGACTCGCTCGACGCCGCCGTGGACCTCGGGGACGGCCGACCCCCCATCGACGTGTACGGCGAGCGCAAGTTCACCGCGGGGAATCCCTTCAAGGTGGACTCGGGCGGCACCGTGCTCTACTTCGGCTTCACCCTGCCCGCCCCGGGCCTCACCGGTGACGCCTTCCACGACCACCGCTGGGAGATGGTGATCATGGGGGTCAGCGCCGACGACGGCGGGGATCCCAACCCGCGGGACAAGAACCGCAACGCCGGGATCATGGAACTCGGCGACCTGCTCCCCTTCCAGTTCCAGGCGAAGGTGAAGGCCCAGGGCGTCTTCGTGGACGGCTGGGGCAACCGTGAGCTGCCCGCCTACACCGCCGATGACGTCGAGGCCGTCTTCGCCGGGCACACCGTCTGCTTCGGCGAGGGCTGGGTCCAGTTCGTCGGCGACCAGTATCCACTGTTCACCGCTCCCGGGGCGCTGGCCACGGCGCTCGCCCTGGCCGGCTTCAGCGGGATCCTGTTCAACGCGCGGCCGGCGCTGTCGTGGAGGGCTTGACCATGGCACAGACGACCTTGAAGCGTC
>VGBK01000046.1 GCA_016870535.1 Actinomycetota bacterium
TAGCGTTCCGCGCGACCCCCGTAGCGCTCGGCCGTCCGCTCCACCACCCCAACCACCACCAGCACCAACGGGGCCCGGCCCACCCACTCCTGGCCCAGCGCCGCCTCCTGCAGGGCGCGACGGCGATCCTCGGCTGCCGCGACCTCCACGGCATGCTCCTCCGGCAGGTAGCGGAAGACCCCGTCAGCGGTCAGCGCGAACACCTCCAGCGGGTAGGTGCCGCCGGCCGAGGGGGCGGTGCGCCCCCCGCCGTTCTGCTGCGTCCTGCCCTGCGCCGCCCACAGGAGTTGGCCGACTTCGGCCCACCCTAGAGCCTCATCACCGTAGTCGCGGACCGAGCGCCGCTGCGCCAACGCCTCCTCGAGCGAGACCTCCCCTGCGACGGTGGGGGCGGGAAGCGCCAGGGTCGGTTCCGGCTGAGCGGTGGAGGCCGGCGGCTCGGCCGCGCCCGATCCGCCGCAGGCGGCCATGAGAAGCACGGCTCCGGCCGGTGCTGCCCAAAGAAGACGGTGCCGCGGACCCATGACTGTCTGGGACTCCCCCTCGAGAGCGAGAACCCGGGCCGGTCGGACGGGCCGACTCAGGCCTCTCCCCACCCTAGATGATCTTCTTGACCTCTGGGAAGTGGCAGGACACCCAGTGGTCGGGTTCGATCTCCCGCAGCTCCGGCACCTCCTCCGAGCATCTCCCGGGTGCCTGGGCGATGGGGCAGCGGGTGTGGAAGCGGCAGCCGCTGGGCGGGTTCACGGGCGAGGGGATGTCGCCTTCCAGCAGGATGCGCCGCCGCCGCCGCTCCACCTCGGGGTCGGGGATGGGAACGGCCGAGAGCAGGGCATGGGAGTAGGGGTGCATCGGCCGCTCGTACAGGGTATCCCGGTCGGCCAGTTCGGCGATCTTTCCGAGGTACATCACCCCCACCCGGTCGGCCATGTGGCGGACCACCGACAGGTCGTGGGCGATGAAGAGGTAGGTGAGCCCGAACTCCGTCTGCAGGTCCTCCATGAGGTTCAGCACCTGGGCCTGGATGGAGACGTCGAGCGCCGAGACCGGTTCGTCGAGCACCATCAAGGAGGGGTTGAGCGCCAGAGCCCGGGCGACTCCGATGCGCTGCCGCTGGCCGCCGGAAAACTCGTGCGGGTAGCGATTGGTGTGCTCCGGGTTCAGGCCCACCACCTGCAGGAGTTCCTTCACCCGCTGCATGCGGTCGGCCCGGGTGCCGATGCCGTGCACCAGCAGCGGCTCCGCCACGATGGATGCCACCGTCATGCGCGGGTTCAGCGAGGCGTAGGGGTCCTGGAAGACGATCTGCATGTCGCGGCGCAACTGCCGCAGCACCTGCTTGTCGGCGCTGGCGATGTCGATGCACTCTGCCGGGGCGTTGGGATCGTCGGCGACGCCCTGGGCCCGGTACAGGACCTCGCCCGAGGTCGGCTGCAGCAGGCGCAACACGCAGCGCGCCGTGGTCGATTTGCCGCACCCCGACTCCCCCACCAGGCCCAGCGTCTCTCCCCGGCGGATGTCGAACGACACATCCGACACCGCCTGCACCGCCCCCACCTGTCTGCGCCAGAAGATGCCTTTGCTGATCGGGAAGTGCTTGACCAGGCGGTGCACCCGGAGCAGGACCTCGGGCGGGAGTTCGCGATGCCCGTTGTCGCCCGAATCGACTGCCGGGGCCTTCCTCCTCATACTGCGGGCTCCTTCTCCACTCGGCGCGTCGCCCCCAGGTCGAGATCGGGGGCGAAGTGGCAAGCCACATAGTGATCGGCACTCAACTCCCGCAGCCGCGGGGTGCGCCGGCACACCTCGGCGTCGGCGAAGTCGCACCGCGGCCGGAAACGGCACCCCTGGGGCGGGTTGATCAGCGACGGCGGCGCTCCCCGGATGCTGAACAGCCTCGCGGTGCGCACCTCGTCCATCCGGGTCATCGAACCCAGGAGACCGGCGGTGTAGGGGTGCTTGCCCTCGAAGAAGACCTCATCGGCGGTCCCCGTCTCCACGAGGCGGCCGGCGTACATCACCTGGATACGGTCGCAGAAGCCGGCCACCACCCCGAGGTCGTGGGTGATCAGCATCACCGCCGTGTTGCGGCTCTCGGTCAGTTCGTGCATGAGGTCGAGGATCTGGGCCTGCGTGGTCACATCGAGCGCGGTAGTGGGCTCATCGGCGATGAGCAGGTCAGGGTTGCACGACAGCGCCATAGCGATCATGATCCGCTGCCGCATGCCCCCCGACAACTGGTGGGGGTAGTCGCCCATGCGCTCTTTGGGGTTGGGGATGTGCACGTCGTCGATCGACTGCACCGCGATGTCGAAGGCCTCGCCCTTGCTCACGTCCTGATGGAGGGTGATGGTCTCCATCAACTGGTTCCCGATGGTGTAGACCGGGTTGAGCGCGGTCATCGGGTCCTGGAAGATCATGGCGATCTGCCCGCCCCGCACCTGGCGCATCTCATCCTCGGAGATCTCCAGCAGGTCGACGCCGTGGAACAGGATGCGGCCGGTGACGATCTCCCCCGCCGGGCGTTCGATGAGGCGCATCACCGACAGGGCGCAGACCGACTTGCCGCACCCGGACTCGCCCACCACGCCGAACTTCTCGCCCTTGTTGATGGTGAAGGACACCCCATCGACGGCGCGCACCACGCCCTCGTGCGTCGTGAAGTAGGTGCGCAGATCGGTCACCTGCAACAGCGGTTCGGGCACAGGCGTCTACTTCCTCTCGATGGACTGGGTCGGGTCGAGGGCGTCCCGCAGGCCGTCGCCGAGGAAGTTCACCGACAGCACGGTGAAGATCAGCGCCGCCGAGGGGAAGAGCACCAACCAGTACGCGCCCGAACTGACCGCCGCCCGGCCGCCGTCGGCCGCCATCTGGCCCCAGGCCGGGGTGGGCGGCACCACGCCGAAGCCCAGAAAGCTCAGCGCCGCCTCGAGGATGATGGCGCCCCCGATGGTCAGCGTGGTGTTCACGATGATGGGGCCGAGGGCGTTGGGCAGAACGTGCCGGAAGATGATCCGTCGGTCGCGCGCCCCCGCGGCGCGCGCGGCCTCGACGAATTCCTTCTCCCGCAACGAGAGGAACTCGGCGCGCACGATGCGGGCCAGCGCCCCCCACAGCAGCAGCCCGAGTAACAGCGCCAGGGATAAGGCCTCACGCCCCCGGAACAGTCCGCGGAAGAACTGGGCCGCCACAATGGCCACGGGCAGCAGCGGCAGGCTCAGGACCAGGTCGGTGAAGCGCATGAGAGCCTGGTCGATCCACCCGCCGTAGTAGCCCGAAACGGCGCCGATGGTGGTGCCGATGGAGGCCACCAGTAGCCCGGTGAGGCCGGCCACCACCAGGCTGGTGCGGCCTCCGTACACCACCCGCGCCATGACGTCCCGGCCCAACTGGTCGGTGCCGAAGGGGAACTCGCCGCGCGGGGCGAGCAAGTTCATCGTGCGTCCGTTGGCGTCCTTGAACTGGGTCAAGGGGTTCTTCAGACCCGGAAGGAAGCCGGCCACCAAGACCAGGATGACCAGCAGCAGCAGGACCACCGTGGCCAGCATGGCCAGGCGATGTCGGGCGAACCGGGTGCGGAACAGCTTCCATTGCGTGATGGGATCGACCGTCATCCCCTCGGCTTCGTCCAGAGCCTGCAGGGCGGCGCCTTCCGGGTCCGGGGGCAGCAGCCGGTCAGTCATAGCGCACCCGCGGGTCCAGGAAGCCGTAAGCGAGGTCGGCCACCACATTCATGATGACCACCATGATCCCGATGGCCATCACCACCGCCATGACCACCGGGTAGTCGTTGGTGCCGATGGCCTCGATGTACTTCCGCCCGATCCCCGGCCAACCGAAGATCGACTCGGTGATCACCGCCCCGCCCAGCACCCCGGCGACATCCAGGGAGACCAGAGTGACGATGGGGATGAGGGCGTTCCGCAGGGCGTGCTTGACGATGACCCGGCGGCGCGAGAGGCCCTTGGCCTTGGCGGTGCGCAGGTAGTCGCTGTGCAGCACGTCGAGCATCGCCGCCCGCTGATACCGGGAGTAGCCGGCGATGGAGATCAACGCGATCGAGATGGCGGGGAGGAACAGGTGGGACAGGGTGTCGCCGATGCGACCCCAGAAGTCGAAGGTCCCGTAACTGGAGTGGTTCATCCCCGCATTGAAGAAGAACTTGACCCCCGTCCACTTCTCCAGGTAGACGGCTAACAGCAGCTGCAGGGTGATGGCCAGGACGAAGATCGGTGTGGAGAAGGTGACGAAGGAGAAGGTCGTCCCCGCCTGGTCGAAGAAGGAGTACTGCCGTAAGGCCTGGAACACGCCCAAGGGGATGCCGATGATGATGGCCAGGCCCAGGGCGGTCAGCATCAGGCGCAGCGTGGCCAGCACCCGGTCGGCGATGATGTCGCGCACGAAACCGTCGCCCTGGAAGGATTCCCCCCAGGCCCGCTGGTCCCAGAACTGGACGTACTTGCCGGCCCAGGTGAAGTACTGCTTCCAGGCGGGCTGATCGAGGCCGTAGTACTCGGTGATGCGTTGGATGTCCGCCGCCTGAATGCGGGGGTTCTGCCTGAGGCGGTCCAGCGGGCCACCTCCGGTGTTCTGGAGCAGGGTGAAGACGATGATGCTCAACGCGAGCAGCGTCACCGCGCCGTAGACGAGACGCCGCACCACATACTGGAGCATCTCCGCCGCACCTCCTCCCGAGCGTCCCCGGACGACGGGGCGTCAGTATACCCACCGCCTATCCCCCCACCGGCTGCACCGGGCACCACAAGGCGGAGGGCCCGCCGGGGGCGGGCCCTCCGCAGATCGTCGGTGGTACTAGCCGCTAGCCGAGGTCGAGGCGATACCAGAACTCGCAGTTCCAGGTGTCGCCGGCCTGCGACGGGTTGTGCTTGTACCCGGCGATGGTGTCGGCCCACACTGCACCGGGGTCGAGACGCTGGTACAGCGGGATCATGATCACCTGGTCGGCGAGGATGGCCTCCGCCTCTCCCAGGTAGCCGATGATGGCGTCGGTGTCGACGGTGGCGTTCATCAGGTCGCGTAGCTCGGCGAACCGAGCCGAGTGCTCGTCCTGAAGGCCCGCCGGCTGGTTGTAGCCGGCCGCGTCCTGGCCCGTCACCTCGTCGGTGCCCCAGCGGTAGCTGTTCTGCCCGTCCGGCGGCGGCGCCTCGGGGTCGAACACGTCGTGGATACCGACCAGGCCGGCGAAGCCGGGGGTTCCGACCCACGCCCACTCGCCGAGGTCCCAGAGCCCGAAGGCCAGGGTGTCCCCGAAGAACAGCGAGGAGTCCTCGAGCTGCGGCTCGTAGCCGATGCCGGCGGCGGCGAACATGTCGATGAACAGCTCGGACAGCAGCACCCGGGCCGCGTTGTTCGAGGTCGTCGAGAAGACGGCCTTGGGCGGCACCGCGGCGCAGTCGACGCCGTCCTCGGCGCAGAGGGCGGCGATGTACTCCGCCGCCTTCGCCGGGTTGTAGTCGTACTGGTCCCAGGCCGCACCCGACAAGGTCGGGGCGAACGCATCGATGTAGGAGGACATCGGCTCGACCTGACCCTTGAGGATCTCGTCGACGATCTGCTCCTTGTCGATAGCGTGCGCGATCGCCTTGCGGTAGTTCAGGTGGTGGTTGTAGGAGCCCGGGTTACGCCCCTGGGCGTTGACTCCGAACTGGAAGTTCAGATGCTCCCAGATGGGGCCCGACAGCACCTCGACCGAGGCGCCTTGCGGCTCCAGGGTCTGGAGATCCTCGATGGTCTCCACCGCAGGCGGCGGGTTGATCATGTCAACCTCACGAGCCTTGAAGGCGTTGATCATCGAAGCGGTCTCGGGGATGAACCGGAAGACGATGGCGTCCAGGTAGGGCAGCTGCTGCCCGGTCTCGGGATCGGTCTTCCAGTAGTTGTCGTTGCGGACCACCTTGACGAACTCGCCCTTCTGCCACTGCTCGACCTTGAAAGGCCCGCAGCCCAGGTAGCCGGTGTCGTTGTAGTCGGCAATGAAGTTGGTGCCCTCGATGGCGTGCTTCGGCAGGATGCTCCCGAAGATCAGCTCGGCCTGGACGGTCGGCTGGGCCAGGGTGATCTCGAAGGTCTTCTCAGTCGCCACGACGGACTCCGGCAGGATGTCCTCGTAGATCTGCTTGAAGATCGGGTAGTCCGGGTTCATGATCGTCTGATAGGTGAACTCGTAGTCGAACCCGGTGACGGGAGTGCCGTCCGCCCACACCGCCTCATCGCGGATGGTGTACTTGATGGTCTCGGTGCCGTCGGCGTTCACCATGATGCCGCCGTTGGCCACCGAAGGCAGCTCGGTCACCAGCTCCGGCGTCAGCTCGAGGGTGAACCCGTCGATCTCCTGAGTACCGCACGTCCAGGTCTGGCCGATGATGGCCACGATGAAGTTGTCACCGCCCGGGGCGAACGAGTTCAGGGTCGGGGGCTCCTGGTCGGACGCGTAGATCGCCTGGCCACCGTAGGGCTTGCCGGGCGGGAGCGTGGTGGTCGTGGGGGCCGCCGTGGTCGTGGGGCCCGCCGTGGTCGTGGGGGCTGCCGTCGTGGTGGTCGCCGCGCCGGTAGTCGTCGTCGTAGCAGCATCGTCGCCGCAGGCGGCAATGACCAGCGCAAACGCCAGCAGAAGTCCGAGCCACGTCAGGTTGCGACGTCGCCACAGATGCTTCAAAGCGCTTCCTCCTTGTCGTTCCATGTCATCGGGGCTCGCCGCCCCGGCCTCGCTCACGACAAGCGCACTACGAGAACCAGGGTGGTGATGGCGAACAGCACCCCCACGGACACCGTCACCCTGTCGAGGTTCCGCTCGACCAGAGTCGACCCCGTGAGGCCGCTCAGTGGTCCCATGCCCCCACCGAAAGCCTCGGCGAGGCCGCCCCCCCTGCCGGCATGCAGCAGGACGAGAGCGATGAGGGCCAGGGACAGGAGGACGTGGAAGCCGATGATGATGCCGTCTATCACAAGATCGAGTCCCTCCTAAGGCAGCGGCCTGCCAACAACGCAGGCCGCAGGGGCAAGTATGGACGCTGGGCGGCCCCTTGGCAAGTTTCGGCGGGGCCTCGCGACGCCCCGGTCAGCGGCCCCGCTGCGCCTGCGCGGCCACCGCCCGGGCGGCGGCGGCGGCCTTCTCCGGGTCCCCCAGGTAATAGCGCCGTTCCGCGGCCAGATCGGCGTCCAGTTCATAGACGAGGGGGATGCCGGTGGGGATGTTGAGGGTGGGGATCTCCTCGTTGGAGATCCCGTCGAGGTGCTTCACCAGGGCCCGCAGGCTGTTGCCGTGAGCAGACACCAGGACCCGCCGTCCCGCCCGCAGGGCGGGCACGATGAAGTCGTGCCAGAAGGGCAGCATCCGGGCTACCACGTCGGCCAGGCTCTCGGCAGCAGGCAGCAGGTCGGGGCTCAGATCGCGGTAGCGGGCATCGTGACGCGGGTGCCGGGGGTCGTCGCGGGACAGAGGGGGCGGGGGCACGTCGTAGGAGCGGCGCCACACCTGCACCTGCCGGTCGCCGTGGCGAGCCGCGGTCTCCGCCTTGTCGAGCCCCTGGAGGTCCCCGTAGTGCCGCTCGTTGAGCCGCCAGTGCCGCACCACCGGGAGCCACAGGCGGTCCATCGCCTCGAGGGTCAGATCCAGGGTCAGGATCGATCGCTTCAGGTACGAGGTGAAGGTCAGGTCGAAGTCGTAGCCTTCCTTGGCGAGCAGGCGGCCTGCCGCCGCCGCCTCGCGCTTGCCCCGCGGGCTGAGCCCCACGTCGGTCCACCCGGTGAAGCGGTTCTCGAGATTCCAGCGGCTCTCGCCGTGGCGGAGCAGCACCAGCTTGGTCGTCATGCCCGTCTCTCCTGTGTGACACCCCGACCGTAGCGAATCCGCGCCGCCGATCGCCGCGCCCCTCCGTCTGCCTGGCGGGCTTTCCTGCCCTGCCCGCGTCGCCTCAGATCCAGTAACGCACGAGGGAGGCGAACTTGTCGGGGTCCAGAGAGGCCCCGCCGACCAGGGCGCCGTCGATGTCGCGCTTGGCCATCAGCCCGGCGACGTTCCCCGGCGTCACCGACCCCCCATAGAGGATCCGGACCCGGTCGGCGGCGGCCTCTCCCCAGCCCTCGGCCACGCGGCGTCGCAGGAAGCCGATGGCCTCCGCCGCCTGCTCATCGCTGGCGGTGCGGCCGGTGCCGATGGCCCACACCGGCTCGTAGGCCACTACCAGATCCCCCACCGTGGCGGGGTCGAGTCCTTCCAGGGCGGCCTGCAGTTGCCCGCCGATGACTTCCTCGGTGATCTCCTGCTCCCGCTGCTCCAGCGTCTCCCCCACCGCCACGATCGGAGTCATATCGTGGGCCAGCACCGCCCGCAGCTTGCGCGCCACCGTGGCGTCGTCCTCGCCGAAGAGGTGGCGGCGTTCGGAGTGCCCCACGATGACGTACTTCACCCCGAGCCGGGCGAGCATCAGCGGCGACACCTCCCCGGTGAAAGCCCCCTGGGCCTCCCAGTGGACGTCCTGGGCGCCCAGCCGGATCCGTAGGTAGTCGCTCTCGATGACCGTCTGCACCGAGCGCAGGGCGGTGAAGGGGGGGCAAACCACGACCTCCACCCGGTCGTAGTCGCCGGGGTCGAGGCGGTAGCCGAGCTTCTGCACCATCTGGATGGCCTCCAGATGGGTCGCGTTCATCTTCCAGTTGCCGGCGATCAGGTCCTTACGCGCCATCGGCCCACCTCCCCAGCACTTCGAGCCCCGGCAGGGTGCCCGCTTCCAGCAGTTCCAGGCCGGCGCCGCCACCGGTGGAGAGGTGCGACACCGCCTCCTCCATGCCGAAGGCCCGCAGCGCCGCCACGCTGTCTCCCCCGCCGGCCACGCTGTAGCCCTTCGCCTCGGCGACCGCCGCGGCCACCGCCCGGGTCCCGGTGGCGAAGGCGGGCCATTCAAACACCCCCATGGGGCCGTTCCAGAAGAGGGTGCCCGCCTGCCGGATCACCCCGCCGAAGCGCTCCGCCGTCTCGGGTCCGATGTCGAGGCCCATGGTGCCCGACGGTATGGCCGTCGCCGGGGCCACCCGATGCGCGGCATCGGGGGTGAACCCGTCGGCCACCACCAGGTCCGACGGAAGCACCAGGCGCGAGCCGGCCGCCGACTCGAGGACGGCGCGCACCTCAGGCACCAGGTCGGCCTCCACCCGGGACTCCGCCACCTCGACCCCCCGGGCCGCCAGCAAAGTGAAGCACATGGCCCCGCCCACCAGCATGCCGTCCACCTTGGGCAGCAGCGCCCGGATGACTCCGAGCTTGTCCGACACCTTGGCCCCGCCCAGGATCACCACGAAAGGCCGCTCCGGCTCGTGCAGCAGACGATCGAAGGCCACAACCTCTTCGGCCAGCAGCCGCCCGGCGGCCGAGGGCAGCCTCTCGGCCACCCCCACAGTGGACGCGTGCGCCCGGTGGGCCGACCCGAAGGCGTCCAGCACGAACAGGTCGGCCAGATCGGCCAGGTCGGCCGACAGCGCCGCGTCGTTCTTCGTCTCGCCCGGAGCGAAGCGGGTGTTCTCGAGCACCACGACCTCGCCGGGGGCGGCCGCCGCCACCGCCGCTCGGGCTCCCTCCCCGGCGACATCGGGCGCGCTGCGGACCGGGAACCCGCCCAACTCCCCCAGTCGGGCGGCCACAGGTGCCATCGTGTACCGGGGGTCCGGGCCTTTCGGACGCCCCAGGTGGCTGCAGACCACCACCCGAGCGCCTGCCCGGCGCAGTTCGCCGATGGTGCGCAGCGAGGCGGTGATGCGGAAGTCGTCGCCGACGCGGCCCTCATCGAGGGGCACGTTGAGGTCGGCGCGCACCAGGACGGTGCGCCCCGACGCCTCGAGGTCGTCGATGGTGCGGAATCGGCTCACTTGGTCCTCCGGCTCATGCGCCCGGTCACGCTAGCCGCCGGAGGACGGCGCCCAGACGGGCAGCGTCGTGCCGGGGCCACTCGGCGGCGGCGTCGGCCAGGGCGGCACCCTCCAGGCGCGCCCCCAGCGCGATGATCTCCTCGCCCCCGCGAACGGCCTCCACCGCCGCCGGCACGCGGAACGGGGCGTCGTTCACCACCACGACGTCGGGAAACCTCATCCCGGTCGTCGCGCTCAGGGCCCGGACGTGGGCCGCCCCGTCCATCCCCAGCGTCTCCCCGTCCTGGGTGGTCAGGTTGGCCACATACACCAGGCGTCCCGGTGAGGCGTTCACCGCTGCCGCCATCCCCGGCACCACCAGAACCGCCGCCAGGGAGGTGAACAGGCTCCCCGGCCCGACGACCACCTGGTCGGCCTCCGCCAGGGCCTCGAGGGCAGTCGGGGAAGCAGGCACCCCCGCCGGCTCCACGCCCACCGCCTCGACCTCACCGCGGCTCAGGCTGACGGCCACCTGCCCGCGCACTTCGCGGCCGTCCACCCTCGCCCGCAGAGTCAGGGGCGCGTCGGCCGCCGGCACCACCCGCCCCCTCGCCCCGAGCAGGCGTCCCAGCACGCCCAGGGCCTTCTCCAGTCCGCCGTCCACCGCCAGAGCGGCCAGCAGGAGGTTCCCCAGGCAGTGGCCGGCCACGTCGCCGGAAGCGAAGCGGTGCGCCACCGCGGCCCGCCACGGGGAAGCCTCCGGGCTGAGGGCCAGCAGGGCCCGGCGGCAGTCCCCCGGTGGAGGGATCCCCAGCCCGGCCGCCAGGCGGCCGGAGGAGCCCCCATCGTCGGCGACGCTCACCACTGCGGTGATGGCCCCGGCGTAGCCCGCCGCGGCCGTCAGGGCCCGCGCGAGGCCGTGCCCCCCGCCCAAAGCCACCACTCGCGGTCCGTCCGGCGGCAGGCCGATTGCCTCCGCCCACGGCTCGGTGAGCAAGTCGATGGTGGTCAACGCTCCAGGTCCCGGTGCCGCACCGTCGCTTCCACGGCCTGCTCTCCCAACCACCGGCCCAGTTCCTCCGCCATCACCACCGAGCGGTGCCGGCCCCCGGTGCAGCCGACCCCGATGGTGAGGTAGGTCTTCCCCTCCGCCACGTAGCGCGGCAGGAGGAACTGCAGCAGCGCCTCGACCCGCTCCAGGAAGGCGGCGCTGTCGGGAAGGGCGAGCACATTCGCCCGCACCGCCTCGTCGTGCCCGGTCAGCGGCCGCAACGCGGGATCCCAGAATGGGTTGGGCAGGAACCGGACGTCGAAGAGGAGGTCCACCACCCGCGGTACCCCGTGCTTGAAACCGAAGGAGTTCACCGCCACCCGCAGCGGCCGGAGCGGCAGCTCCGACGAGAAGATGTCCGCCAACGCCCGCCGCAGGTCGGGGACGGTGCGCTCCGACGTGTCCACCACGACGTCGGCCCGGCCCCGCAGGTCCTGCAGCGCGGCCCGTTCGCGGGCGATCGACTCCCCGAGGGTGGCGGCCTCGACGGGGTGGGGCCGCCGGCTCTCCTCGAACCGCTTGATCAGCACCTCCTCGTCGGCGTCGAGGAACAGCACGGTGCTGGGGACCCCGTCGGCTTCCAGGCGAGCCAGCACCTCTTCGAGGTCGGCGAAGGAGAGCCCGCCGCGGGTATCCACCGCCACTGCCAGGCGGCGGCGCCGGGGGTCGCCGCCCAGATCGGCCTGCTTCACCGCCGGCGCGATCAGTGAGGCGGGGAGGTTGTCGATGACGAAGTAGCCCAGGTCCTCCAGGGCCTTGCCGGCCAGCGACCGGCCCGCCCCGGACATACCGGTGATCACCACCAGGCGCGCCCTCTCAGTCACCACGCCCCTCCCGGCGGTGAGCCGCCACCCCGGCGCCACTCGGCTCCCGGGGCGGCGCGCCCCGCAGCGCGGCGTGCACCGCTGCCGCCACCGCGGCCGGGACCACCCGGCTCAACTCCTCCACTCCTGCCTCCCGCATGCCGGCAAGCGAACCGAACCGGCGCAACAGTGCCCGGCGGCGAGCCGGGCCCACGCCCGGCACTCCATCGAGAGCCGAGTCCACCATACGCTTCCCGCGCAGCGTACGGTGGTAGCCCACGGCGAAGCGATGCGCCTCGTCGCGCACCTGCTGGAGCAGGTAGAGCGCCTCCGCGGTGCGCGGCAGCCGCCGGGGCTCGGCCCGGCCCGGCAGGTACACCTCCTCCATTCGCTTGGCCAAGCCCGCCACCGGTATGTCCAGTCCCAGGTCGGCCACCACCCTCGCCGCCCGGGACACCTGGCCGGCCCCGCCGTCCACCAGCAGCAGCGAGGGGGGGTAGGCGAAGCGGCCCCGTTCCTCCACGGGTTGCTCCCGCTCTTTCAGGTAGGCGGTCAGGCGCCGCCGCACCACCTCTTCGATGGCGGCGAAGTCGTCCGGGCCTGCCGTCCCCCGCACCCGGAAGCGCCGGTACTGGTCGCGCCGGGGGAGGCCGTCCTCCATTACGACCATGGAGCCGACGGTGTCCCTTCCCTGGATGGTCGAGACGTCGTAGCACTCGATGCGCAGCGGAGGGCCGGGCAGGTCGAGGGCCTCCTCCAGGCTGCGCAGGGCACGGGCCCGGGCGTTGTGGTCACCGTGCCGCTGCAGGCGGTGGCGGGCGAAGACCTCGGCGGCATTCGTCCCGGCGGTGGCCAGCAGCCGCCGTTTGGCTCCTCGCTGCGGCACCCGCAGCTCCACCCGCCCGCCCCGCCGCGTCGTGAGCCACTCCTCCCACACCGCGGCGTCGTCGGGCAGCACCGGGACCAGCACCAGGCGGGGCGGCGGGTCCTCGCCGTACACCTCCGCCAGGAGGCGGCCGACGAGTCCCGGCGGATCGGTCTCCTCGACCTTGTCCACCACCGCGGCCAGGCGCCCGGTGACCCGGCCGCGGCGCACGGTGAGCACCACCAGGGCCGCCTCCAGGTCGTCCTCCTCGATGGCCAGCAGGTCGAAGTCCTCCGGACGGAGGGTGGCCACCTCCTGGCGCGCCAGGGCCTTCTCCACCGCCGCCGCCTGGTCCCGGAGGCGGGCGGCCCGCTCGTATTCCATGGCCTCGGCCGCCGCCGCCATCTCGGCCTGCAGGCGGCCCAGCACCGCCTCACTGTCACCTCCCAGAAAGGCGGCCAGACCCTCGACGTGAGCGGCGTACTCCGCGGCGGTGACCTCGCCCACGCAGGGGCCGGAGCAGCGCTCGATGTGGAACAACAGGCACGGGCGCCCTTCGGCGCGGCAGCGCCGGAACCTGGCCTCGCTGCAGGTGCGCACCGGGAAGGTGCGCAGCAGCAGGTCCAGCGTCTGGCGAATGGCGTAGGCGTTGGCGTAGGGGCCGAAGTACTGGGTGTCGCGCCGCCGCCGGCCCCGCATCACCACCGCCCGGGGCCACTCCTCCCCCCGGGTGATCGCCAGGTAGGGATAGGACTTGTCGTCG
>VGBK01000047.1 GCA_016870535.1 Actinomycetota bacterium
TCGCCAGCATCTACGCCGCGGTCGAGGAAGGCCGGGTCACCTTCGACAACGTGCGCAAGGTGACCTTCTTCCTGCTCTCCACCGGGGTGGCGATGATCGTCGCCCTGCTGGCCGCCCTGGTGCTGGGGTGGCCGGTGCTGATGCTGGCCACCCAGCTGTTGTGGCTGAACCTGGTGACCAACGGCCTGCAGGACGTAGCCCTGGCGTTCGAGCCCGGGGAGCCCGATGTGCTGGACCGCCCGCCTCGTCCGAAGCGGGAAGGGGTGATGTCGCGCCTCATCTGGGAGCGCACCCTGGTGGTGGGGCTGGTGATGGCAGCGGGCACCATGTTCGTGTTCCGCTGGCAGCTCGACCAAACCGGATCGCTGGAGCAGGCCCGCACCGCGGCGCTCACCACGATGGTGCTGTTCCAGGCCTTCCACCTGGCCAATGTGAAGAGCGAGCGTCTCAGCATCTTTCGCACCAACCTGCTGAGCAACAAGTTCCTCTTCGTGGCCGCCACCCTGGCCTTGGCGATCCACGCCGGGGCCCTCTACCTGCCGGCGACCCAGTTCGTGCTGCGTCTACAGCCCATCGACGGCGCCACCTGGGGCCTGGCGGCGGCGGTGGCCTCGTCGGTGCTGATCGCCGGGGAGGCCCACAAGGCCTGGTGCCGGTGGCGGGAGCGGCGGCAGGAGCACTGAGGCCGGCGCCCGATCCGGTTCGTCCACCGTCGGGTGCCCCCGAGGTAGCCGGCAAGGCCCGCGTAGTCATCAGAGCCCGGCGGGCGGGGCTTGGCTCAGCCGCCGAGGGTGGCCCGGATGCCGGCGATCAACTCCTCCTTCTCCGCCGCACTGAGACGGGCCTCGGGATGAAGGAGGCGGAAGTTCCACGGGGGCATCCGGCCATCGCGGATCGCCGCCTCGATGAGGCGAGCACTGGTGGGGAACTCCTCCCATGCGGAGAAGTTGAAGGTGTCGCGGGCGGTGAGGATGTGGTCGGTGAGCGCCCAGGACACCGGAGCGACGTTGGTGTATCCCGGCCAGCGGGTCTCGTTGCTGTGGCAGAGGAAGCAAGCGGCGGCGGCGAGTTCCCGGGTGCGGGGCGAGTCCCACGCCGGTTCGGAGACGACCGGCGGGTTGGTGTGGTCACGCCCGTGGGGGATCGCCTGGATGGCGCCGAACACCACCAGGGTCGCCAGCGCCCCGGCCATCACCGTTCGGCCGACGGTGATGCCGCCGGCCCGGCGGGGCGAGCCGAAGAGAACCCGGTAGGCCGAGGCGGCCGACACCAGCAGCGCCGCCAGAAGGGCGAAGGTGATGCCGGGGTCCAGGCCCACAACCACGATGAAGGCGACGGCGAAGGCTGCCGACACACCCATCGACAGGAGCAAGGCGGCCAGGCTGCGGCGGGCCGACCCGGCGCCTTCCGGTTCGCGCTCCACACCCGGCATGCCGTGGACCTCCTTCTGCGAGGACCGCTAGGGCCCGTACGTCTCCGCCAGGTAGGCGACCAGCACAGCCTTCTCGGCCTCGCTCAACTGCGTGCCTTTCGCCACCATGCGGTCCACGGTGCCGGCCCACCACTCCTGGGTCTGGCGCACCGAGGTCACCCGGCCGAGGTTGTGGCACTCCGTGCAGCGGGCATTGAGCAGCGCCGCCCCGTCCCCTCCGGGTTGACCGGCGGTGGTGGTGCTGGCGGCGGTGGTTGCGGTCGTTGCCGTCGCCGTCGTCGTTGTGACCGAGCCCTCGCTTCCGCCGCACGCGGCCGCCACCGCGGCCAGCAGAGCGACGAGGGCCACCACGATGGGCTTGCTCCTGGTCCTCATGTGCGCCCCTCTTCCCTCGACGACGTGCCGCCATGGTAGGGCGGCCCGCCCGGCGACACCGCGGCACTCGTGAGCGGCTGCCTCGAGGCCGCTGGCGGATCTCCTCCCGTAGCCATACCGGCGCCGGGTCGCTCACGACGAAGCCGGCCGCCGTTCCCGGCTACCGCTCCAGGCGTCGGCGCAAGGCGGCGGCCGCCCGGGCATGCCGGCGGCGGTCCTCCTGGGTGGGTTCGCCCTCGGCCCCGGCCACCAGGTCGGGGAAGACGTCGGGGTGGAGGCTGATGTCCTGCGGCTCGATCTCCCCGAGGTGCAGCAGCGACTCGGCGGCGTGGTAGCGCACCAGGTACTCGGGGTCTCCCTCCACTGCGCCGAGAAGGGCCTCCACCACCCCATCGCCGGGCAGGTGCCGTAGGCCCAGGGCGACGTCGAGGCGATCGGACCACGCCCCGCGGCCGAGAGCCTCCACCGACCAAGCGACGGCGGCCTCACGGTCCCCGCCCAGGGCCACGATGGCCCGGGCCGCCTCCACCACGAAACGGCCGCCACCCATCCCTCGCCGAGCTTCCAGCAGCGGCAGGAAGGCGGGGTCCCCCAGGTGCCGCGCCGTCGCGGCGGCTACCCAGTCACCGTCGGCCAGGCCCTCGGGAAGAGCCGCCCGCAGTTCGGCCGGGTCGGCGGCGGCGAACTGATCCTCCTGGATGCCGTCGTGCCACACCTCGTAAGGAGTCCCGAATAGGCGTTCCCGCAGGTCGTTCCAGGTGGTCATCACTCGCGACGGTACACCGGGTCCGGAGACGGTTCTCTGCGGCCGGCGTCCGCTTCGCTTACACCGCCCCGATCACCGCGGTGACCGCCATCACTATCAGCGCCACCGCTATCACCACGAGGGCGACGGTGATGGTCCGTACCGCCAGGATCATCTGCCGGGCGGTGCGTTTGCCGATCATCTGGTCGAGCATCCGATCCTCCAGAGTGTGGAGCCGAGAGTATGCGCCGCCCACTATGGCCCAGTGCGTTGCCGGTGGAGGACCTCGGAAGGGCAGGCGGGCTGCGGTGGACAGGACCCGCCCCGGCTCCAGGGAGAGACGCACGGGTCACAGACCACTACCGGAGGGCGTAGGCGGCGTTGCGGGCCCGGATGTATTCGTCGGGACGCGTCGCCCACCAGTAGGTGACCAGGTCGCTCGACGGGCCGACGGGAAGGAAGCCCAGCGAGGCAGCCGCCTCCAGCACCACCGCGTCCTCGTTGGCCCTGCAGAACGGTCCCTCGGCGTCGGAGACCGAGTCCCGGATGACGCGTTCACTCTGTGCCCCCTGCGCTGCTCTGGCCTCTTCCACGATGGTGGCGACCGCCTCCGCGACGGCCGCGTCGTACGACTCCTTTGCCTTCGAGAACCGACCCTCCGCCGCAGAGGCCTCAGCCTGAGCAATGGCCACCGCCTCCCGGAGGTGGAAGAGGAGCCATCCCCCCGCGTGCTCGCCGAAGAAGGTCCGCCGTTCGGCAGTGGCGGTGTTGCCGAACTGGGCTACGACATCGCCGCAAAGGAGCGAAAACGCACCGGGGTGAGCCACGGCCCAAGCCACCCAGTCGAAGTAGTAATCGAAACGTGGCCCGCTCACCCCGCGAGCATCCGCGAAGGCGCGCAGGTGGCGGCGTTGGGAGCGCAGACACCACCACGGCTGCCACTCCTCGGCCATGTTCCACGGGTTGCCACTGATGCCCGGCACCGAAGTGGCGAGCAGAGCCTCCTGGGCGGCACCTAGGACGAGCAGAGTCGACCGCCTCCTGCGCCTCCGCAACGGGAGGGAACCGCTCAGGAGGCCCCAGACGCTCCAGGCTTCCCGCTCGGGAAGGGCCACCTGACTCCAGACCCCGGTGGTCGTCACAACTGCGCCGCCGGTGGTGTGCGGAACGGTGGCGGCGGTTGTCCCCTGCCCGGAGCATCCCGCCATCACCAACACCAGCCCGAGGCACCCCGGAAGCCGGCGCCCGCAGGTCATGACCCGACGCAGCCCCAATGCTCGCTGGAGACCTCGAAACCACCCGGGATCACCTTGGTCCCGTCGGCGGTGGTGACCGCGAGGCGCGTCGCAATGCATCCGGCTCCGGCCGGCACCGCAAGGAGGATCAAGCCGCCGCCCGGCACCAACTCGCACGAGATCCCAACGGCGGCGACGATGCCCCGGCGCCTGCGTTTCCGCATGACCGCCTCCCCCCAAAGAAGACGAACCGATGGCCGCCGGGGGCCGGAAAGGTCACCACGCCCAGGGGCACGCCGAAGCCCCCGCCCGAGGAAGGCCGGCCGCGTCACCCTTCTCTTCCCGTATCCGCTGCTCCCGCCGCTTCGCCCTCGGCCCCCGGAGCGACTGTGTCCCCTGCAGCCGCCGGCACACGAGGCGGCCGAGCCACCACGGCCCGACCACCCTCTCCCTCACCCCGCGCCGCATCACCCCCGGGAGCCGAGGGCCGGCCCTGCCGAACCCGGGCCCGCATGCGACCCGTCCGGTGGGGTTCACCCCACCGTCTGTTCGGTGGTGAGGACCTGTAGGACTCCGCCGTATTCGCGCGGCGAGAAGGGCGTGATGGGGTAGAGGATGGTGCCGTCGGAGGCGGTCTGGAAGAGCGTGTAGAAGTGCCCTTCGGCGTAGGAGGTCTCCAGGACGACCAGGCCGTCGCCCCTGCGCCCGATGAGATTCGGGGCGCAGGCGGGAGAGCCCTGATAGCCGTCCCAGGCGGTCACCGTGTCACCCGTGACGAAGTGGAGCAGCGAGCCGCACATGCAGCAGGTCTCGCTCTCCAGGGCCAGCGTCCCGTCGATGCGGACGGCGTCGGTGTAGGCGGCCCAGTGCTCGGGGGAGCCGGTCTCGGGATCACAGGTCACCGCCTCGGTGAGGCGGGTGGCCTCCGAGCCGTCGAGGGGCACCGCCCAAAGGATGCGCCCTCCGCCGGCGCCTATCCCCCCGCGCCCCCAGCAGGCTGAGGCCACCCAGTCGGGTTCGTAGCAGGCGGCCAGCACGCTCGTCTCATCCCACCAGCGGGCGAGCAAGCACCCGATCCCAGGGGTGTCGAGGCGGCGGAGCAGCGCTCCCGAGTTGGCCAGCAGCGAGATCCCCTGGGTCGTGGCTACTACCACCTCGGTGCCGGATTCCGCGTAGAGCCAGGTGAGGTCGTTGATCCCCCGGCCCAGGGTCTGCCAGTTGTCCTCCGGCGCCAGCGGGGTGAGGTCGAGGTCGACCAGCTGGGCGAACCGGGTGCCGTCGGTGTGCAGGCCCTCGAGGCGGGCGCGCTGGTTCCACCAGACGAGTCCTACCACCAGGTCGCAACCGGCGGGCCGGGTGAACCGGGCCCACCACCCCCAGGGCAACTCCCAGTCATGGCCGACTCCCGCGTAGAGGGTGCCGGGACACGTCGCCACCATGGAACAGACCTCCAAGGCAGTCCCTTCCCGCAGGTCGGTTACCACCAGCGCCCCGCCGCGGTGGCTGAGGATCCGGCCGCCGTCCGGCGACCAGTCGAGGATGGACTCGCCGGGCGGCCACCAACCGGCGAAGTAGGTGGTGTCGCTCGGGTCGATGAGGAGCAACCCGGCGCGGACCTCCTCTCCGGCGTCATGGGCCGGGGCGTAGACCACCAGCAGCCAGCCTTCCCCGACCTCCCCCCAGGGGATGCGATCGGCGGGGAGCGCCACCGGGAAGCCGTCCTCCGGAGCCGGCACGGTGGATGTGGTGATAGTGCTCGTGATCTGGGGCGCGCTCGTAGTCGTGGTAGGCGTTGAAGTGGAGGTGGTCGAGATCGGCACGGTCGTGTCGGCCTGCGTAGTGGAAGACGCGGCGGTGGTGCTCGACCGGTCCGACACCTCGCCCCCGCACGACGCCGCCGCGAGTGCCCCCACCACCATCAGCATCCAAAGCCTGCGCATGACAACCCCCCAAGTTGCTCGAACAGGCGCCCGGCGTCGCCGAGCCTAATGGGGGCCGAGTGGGCCGTTTCGTGCGAGCCTGCTCGTGAGCTGCCGGTGGGTGAGTACTTTCCGAGCCGGGGTTGCGAGCCCTATGCGTAGAGCGTGCCCCTACTGGTAGTTGGTGGCCTGGACGGCTGGTGGGATGAGGTGCCGTTGCGAGCACTGGTCCATTAGGCGGCTGCGGGTCATCACAGGCTCGATGGTCGTGGACGAAGGAGGAGGGCTGCGATGCGGCTGTTTGTGGGTCATGACTGGGCTGAGGCTCATCATGACGTGTTCGTCGAGGACGAGGCGGGGGGGAAACTCGCCGCGGTGCGGGTTCCTGAGGGGATCGAGGGTGTGGCCAGGTTCCATGCTCTGGTTGCCGATCACATCGATGACCCATCGGAGGTGATGGTGGCGACGGAGACGGATCGCGGCTTGTTCGTGGGGGCGCTGGTCGCCGCCGGGTATCGGGTGTTGGCGATCAATCCGATGTCGGTGGCCCGCTACCGGGAACGGCATGCGACGTCGGGAGCGAAGTCGGATGCCGCCGACGCGTGGGTGTTGGCCGAGTTGGCGCGGGTCGATGGGCAGCATCATCGGCCGATCAGCGGCGACACCGGCCTGGCGGATGCGGTCAGAGCACTGGCACGGGCCCATCAGTCGCTGATCTGGGCACGGAAGCGGCACACCAACCAGCTGCGGTCGGCCCTGCGGGAGTTCTACCCCGCAGCCCTGGACGCCTTCGACGACCTCGCCTCCGGTGACGCGTTGGCGGTACTCGCCATAGCGCCGACCCCCACAGCAGGTCGACACTTGACATCACCGCGGATCGTCTCGGCGCTGCGCCGTGGCGGACGTCAACGTCTCGTGGACCAACGAGCCGGCGAGATCCGACAGGCGTTGCGTGCCGAGCATCTCAGGGCACCCGACGTGGTCGCCGACGCCATGGGGGCCACCGTGGTGGCCCTGGTCGGGGTGATCAGCGAGCTACGCATCCAGATACGACGCCTCGAAACTGAACTGGCCGACCGTTTTGACCAGCACCCGGACGCCACGATCATCCGCTCCCTGCCAGGACTCGGGATGATCCTGGGCGCCCGGGTGCTCGCCGAGTTCGGGGACGACCCGAACCGGTTCGACAGCGCCAAGTCTCGCAAGAACTACGCCGCCACCTCACCCATCACCCGAGCCTCAGGCAAACACCAGGTCGTGCTGGCCCGCTACGCCCGCAACCACCGGCTCGCCGACACCTGCCACCTCTGGGCATTCGCCGCCATCACCGCCAGCCCCGGAGCCCGGGCCTTCTACGACCACCGGCGACAAACAGGCGACACCCACAACCGGGCGCTACGCGCCCTCGCCAACCGTCTCGTCGGCATCCTCCACGGCTGCCTCAGACACGGAGCCCCCTACGACGAACACACCGCCTGGGCACACCGCAACGACCTCGCCGCTTGACAACAACCACCCGTGGGATGTCTACGCCTCTTGGTCGGCGCGCGTCGGGTGTGCGGCGGCGCAGGCTTCCGGGCAGGCCTGCCGCGCGAGACGCGGGCGTCCGGGAATCCCCGGCGGGGATGCTGGCGACCCGGTGGCCGGTAGGTGTACCCGGGCGATGCCGGATGCCGCGCCGGGCCGGGGAGGCGTACGCTTCGGGGGCAGCGGGGAAAGGGGGCGGGGATGGCTGAGCGACGGGGGCATCCGGTGGCGGCGTTCTTCCTGTTTCTGGTGACGGTGATCGCTGCCATCGTTCTGGGAGTGCTGTCCCGGCTGGCCTTTCGGCCCATTGGTGGCTCGTTCTGTGACCTCAACTGCCCGCACCCGAACCCGGTTGGCGGGGGGGTGCTGCTGGCCCTGGCAGTCTTGACCTTCTTCGGCGGTCTGTGGATGACCGCTTCGCTGCTGGGTGAGGCCTCTCCCCAGCGAGTTAAGGAGGAGCCGCCGGTGCCCCGCAGGTGGGGCCGGTCGTTCTGCTCTTTGTGCGGCACCCGGAACCTGAACCGGGGACGCTGCTCGAACTGCGGGAAGTTGCTGGCCGACCAGCCGGCAAGGGGTTCGGAGAAAGGGGGCGGTGATGGGATCGCCACCGGGGTATGAGCCGATTCCCGGACGCGAGCCGGAGGGCAAGGAGGGTGGCAGGCTCGGAGTCGAAGTCGCCATCTTCCTGTTCACCGTTCTCGGGACAGGGCTGTTCGGCCTGGCGTCTTGGGCGATGTTCGCGAACCCTCTTGCGAATCCCGGGGAAACGCCGCATCCGAAGGTGGCGGGCGGCGTCGTCTTCGCCGTCCTAGCAGGCGCCTGCCTCATCGGGGGCTTGCGGTGGACGGTGAGGGTACGGACCGGTCACGGTCGGCACTCAGCACACCCGATCGAGGGCGGTAGCAGGCGAGGGGCGGGGATGGCTGATCGGCGGGCGCATCCGGTGGCGGCGTTCTTCATCTTCGGGCTCGCCCATGCCCTCACCTTGGGACTGGCCGCGGCTGCGGGACTCGTCCGTCTCCTTTCCACAGTGGGTCCCGGGTGGACGCAGGGCGGCCCCCCGACTCCAGGGGAGACAGCCCTCGTTGTGATGCTCTCTGTCCTCGCCGTGGTGTGCTTCCTGGCAGGCCAGGCACTGCGCCTGGCATGGCGGCCAGAGTCGAAGACGGTCGCTCCGTTACCGGGACGCTCTCTGCGGGTTGGCGAACCGGGGGCGAACCTCATTGACCCGGCTACCGGCGAGGTGATGACCCGGCTCAGCCCCGGCGCGAAGGTGATCGCAGGTGAAGTCGCAGGCCAGCGCATGAAGGTGACCACCGAGGACGGCCGCACCGGCTGGGTAGACCAACGATCCGTGTTCTAGGGGGCAGGGGCCGGGCGCGTGGCCGGGGCGGTGGAGGTGATCCGGGGACGGCCCACGCGGGTGCGGCTGCTGGCCTGAGCCCCGCTACGGCTTCCGGCTGATGCCGGATGCCGCGGCGGGCCGGGGAGTACGCCTCGGGGGCAGCGGGGGAAGGGGGCAGTGATGGTTGAGCCGCTGGGATCTGGACGGCCCGGGCCCACCGGGCCACCAGCGCCGACTCCGCCTCCGCCTGGAGCCTCCGGCGGTGGGCGGTCCTCGGGTTCGCGCGCCTTTGCCGCTGTGGCGATCGCCGCAGCGACGTTAGGGTCGGCAGCCTGGCTGTTCAGCCGCCTGGCGTGGTTTGCTGCCTTTGCCGGGCCGTTCGGCTATCTCATCCTGGTGGGCCCTGCCGCTCTCCTCGTCGGCGGGTTGGGCCTAGCCGCCGTGCTTTGGCCCCGTGACCTCACGATTACTCAAGAGCCCATGGGTGCGATGAGGCGTCGGGTTGCGCCACCGACTCAGGTCAGCGCTGCTCGCCTTCCGGCAGTGTGCCCCACCCGCGGCCGGCCCAGATTCGTGCCCTGCGGCCAATGCGGGAAGGACCTGAACCACGAGATGGACAGATGCCCCTACTGCGGGGGACTTCGCCGCCCGTAGCATTGACTCACCCACAGGCGGGCGGCAGCGGCGTAGAGTTGGGGAAGCGCTGAAAGGGGGCCCCGTGAGATCCGGCGTGCGGATCCTGCTCGGAGGCCTGATCGCGCTGGGGACTCTGGGCCTCGTCTTTGCTGGGTTGCGCTTCGCGGTTTGGTACGCTGCGTTCGCGCCTCCCCTGGGCCTCCTCCTCGGCGGCGTCCTCCTTGCTGTTCTCGTGTTCGGCCTGGGCGCGGCGTATATGGTTGGTGGATGGCCCCGCGACCTCGGAGGCTGGGCCGACTTTTGGCTCAAGCGCCTCCCCATGGAATCGCTCCGCCGGGCGACCGACCCGCCACCGGCTGGGACGACCCCTTCGCCCCCAGCGTTGTGCCCGACCTGTCGCCGGTCCAGATTCCGGCCCTGTCCGGGTTGCAGCAAGACCCTGGAGCACCGGGTTGCCAGGTGTCCGTTCTGCCGGGCCTACCTATACCCGCCTCACTGATCGGGCCCGATGTGACCGGGGGGCCGGCGGCCGGGGCATTGCTGCGGGACGGGGGGTTGTGATGAGCGAGCAGGAGCGGCGGGGGCATCCGGTGGCCGGGTGGTTGATCGGGGTGGCAACGGTGCTGGTGACCGTCGGTCCGCTGGTCGCCCTCGGGGTCGCCTCCTCCTACATGGAAGATGTCACCGGCCTGAACCTGGGACCTGCCTGGGGGATTGGCCTTCCGGTCGCGGCGGTGCTCCTGACGCTAGGACTTCGCTGGGCGACGAGGGTTGCCGCCGGCCACCGGAACGGCGTGGGCGGATTGCCCGGGACTGAGAAGACACCTCCTACCTGACCGGTGCCTTCCGGGGTTGTGGCCCAGCAGGGGGTCGATCTCAGCGAAGTCCTCTACGGCGCGCCGGTCGCTCATCTCCCCTCCGGTACCGCCGTGACCGAGGTGCGGTCAATGGGAGGCCAGGTGCTGGTCGAGACGCCCGACGGGTTGAGAGGCTGGGTGGCCGCCGACCGGCTGGAGGCGCCGGCCCCCGAGGAGGCCGGAGAAACTGAAGGCTGACGGAGTCGCCCCCCGGGTAGGGCCAGGGGAGGCCAGACGAGGGCGGGCCGGCCGGTGCACGACAACACCCTGGAACGCCGAAACCCCTTGCCCGGCAAGGGTTTCCTGTGGTGGTCGGGGCCGGGAACGATCCGGCGACCTCCGGTTTTTCAGACCGGCGCTCTCCCAACTGAGCTACCCGACCGCGCGCCGTCGTCGCGGCACTCTGGCGGGCACGACGGGATTCGAACCCGCGACCTCCGGCTTGACAGGCCGGCGTGAACTCCAGGCTTCACCACGCGCCCTCGTACCCCCAACGGGATTCGAACCCGTGTTACCGGCGTGAAAGGCCGGCGTCCTAGACCGCTGGACGATGGGGGCGGCCGCCCGAGCATAGTGGCGCCCGGCACCCAGCGGTCAGGGGCGTCGGGAGTATAGATCGGCCCCGGAGACCGGGGCCGATCGGGTTGAGCGAGGGAGGGGCGCTCAGATGGTGAAGGGGTACTCCACGCCGTCGACCACCAGCACGTAGGAGCCGCTGGTGAACGAGCCGATGTCGATGGTCTGCTCGAACGCCTGCAGCATCTGGATGCAGATCTCGTCGGGGTCGGCGGTGGAGAACAGGTCCAGCACGATGCGGCCGTCGGCGTCCGGCTCACCCAGGTCCCAGCCCAGGGTGTGGCACGGGGTGGGGAGATGCCCCTTCAACAGCACCCGCACCTGCACCGGCCACGACTCCAGCAGCAGGATCTCCACCGAGTCCACGAACACCGGCAGTCGGTCGGCGATGGGAAGGGTCGTGCCCGGATCGTCGTCGCCCGGGGCCGATACGAAGTCGAGGGGGAAGCACCCGGCGGCCAGTACCGCCAGTGCCAGTAGTGCGGGGATCAGGGCCTTGCGCATCTTCATCTGCCTTCTGTTCGAGTGTCGTCTCTAGGACGGGGCGACCCCCGGCCGGGGTTCCCGCTCCGGCAACTCGTCGATGAGGGATCACGGGGCCAGCGGATGAGCGGTGCGCTTCGCCCGGCACCAGAGGCCCGCGGGGGCCTCGCCTCCGGTGAGAAGGGCCCCGTCGATCGGCTCGGGTCGGCGGGCGCGACGGGCAACGCCGCCCAGCGTGCCGGAAGGCCGATCCCCCGGCCTCACCACCCGGCCAGCACCACCCGTCCGTCGTCCCCCGCCGTCAGCAGAAACTCCGCTTGACCCCCCCGGGCCACCACCCCCTGGGAGGAACGCAGCACGTAGCGCTCCGCCCGCAGCGTCGCCTGGGCGCGGTCCCACCCCAGGCCCACCTCGATCACCTCGGGCAGGAACCCGGGGTCGGGGCGAGGCTGCAGGCCCGAGTAGAAGTGGCTGAGGATGGCGCCGGCCCCCGCCCCGGCCAGGGCCATGGCCCGGGCCCCGTACTGCGGCATGCCCACCTGGTGACCCCAGCCCTGCCCCTTGACCCGCACGGTGGCGCCGTCGGCCTGGGTGCGCACGGTGAAAGTGGGCGACAGCACCGTCTGCGGGTAGCGGGGCCCGTCGGGCCGGTAGGCGGGCAGCAGCCAACCGTACAGGGCGGGGCCGTGTTCGTTCATCGCCGCCTGGATGCGCCCGGCGGAGACCTCCACCGGTCCCGCCGCGGTGTGGAAGCGCACCCGGTAGGGACCGCCCCCCGGGGCGGTGACCACGGTGGTCACCGCCGTCACCTTCTCGGGGAAGGTGACCCCCGCCCGGGCCAGGATGGCGAGGAACTGGTCGAGGCGCAGGTCGTAGGACCACGAGGCGAACGGCGAGTCCTGCGGCGGCACCTCGACCGCCTGCAGGTAACGGACGGCCGTCCCGCCCCACACGTCCTGGTTGGCGCGGGTGGTGGCTCCGGCGGTCGAGTGATAGACCGCGAGGGCCGGCTTGCCCCCGGAGAGCAGGATCCGGTCCCGGGTGCCGGCCACCGCCGCCGCCCAGCGCTCGCCGCCCTCGGCGACTTCCACCCGGCCCGCCCCCAGGTACACCTGGCACAGGGCGCTCCCGCAGATGTCGAAGCCGAACTGGGCCATGACCCCGGCCGGGTTGGCCACCTGGAAGGCGAGGTAGGTGCGGGCGGCCACGGCCTGGGCCCGCAGCGCCGCCGCCGGCCAGGAGTAGGGCATCTCGCCCAGTCCCAGCAAGTACTCCTCGGGAGGGAGGCGCTCCACCAGCACCAGGCCCCCGCGGGCGAGATACACGGTGACCGGCCGGGTGTGGCGCTGGTCGTAGCCGCTGACCGAATTGGGGAAGATCACACGGGTGCCGTCCCGCGGCTCCAGGGTGAGGCTCTGGTAGCGCCGGGTGTCGCCCAGCGCGTCCCGGGTGCCGGCGTCCGACACGGTGTCGTGGATCAGGACCTCCAGCAGGCGGTCGGCGCCCGGCCCGCCGGCCAGGTCGTCGCGGCCGGTGCCGCCATCGAGGATGTCGTTGCCGGCACCGCCCCGCAGGATGTCGTCGCCGGCCCCGCCGGCCAGGTAGTCCTCCCCCGCACCGCCGGCGAGACGATCCCGCCCCGGCCCTCCTTGCAGGCGGTCGTTCCCCGGGCCGTCGATGAGGTGGTCGTCGCCGGCCCCGCCCAACAGGGTGTCGTTGCCCCGGCCCCCGATGAGGCGGTCGTCGCCGGCGCCCCCGTACACCACGTCGGCGCCCGCCCCGGCGCA
>VGBK01000048.1 GCA_016870535.1 Actinomycetota bacterium
GCGCCGGGGCGGGCCCCCACCGGGCCCTTGCCCATGCCGGGCCAGGCCTCGGCGCGGGCGTCCGCCCCGGAGGTAGCGCCCCGGTCACCGCGGTCCCAGCGCCGGCCGAGAGGGCCGGCGGGAGCGCCGTCCGGGAAGCGCCGGCCCGACCGCCCACCCGACCCGCAGCCGGGAAGCGCCGACCCGAGCGTCGGGCGGGAACAGCGGCCCGAGCCGCAGCCGGGAAGCGCCGACCCGAGCCGCAGCCGGGAAGCATCGGCCCGACCCCCGGCCCGAGCGTCGGGCGGGAACAGCCGCGCGAGCGCCGGCCGGCGAGCGCCGGCGCGGCGCTTAGGTCTGTCCGCCGTGACGCGCCGCGCCCCACCCTCCCGGGTGCCGTAGGCTGAGTGCTTCAGCCGCCACGGGGGACCACTGTGAAGGTGCTCATCCGGGTCGAGGAACCCGGCGAAGACGAGGCCATCTCCGAGGTGCACATCCGCGCCTTCGGACGCACTGCCGAGGCCGAGGTGGTCGAGTCGCTCCGCGGCCGCGGAGCCTTGCTCGCCTCGCTGGTGGCCCTGGTGCGGGACCGCATCGTGGGCCACGTCGCCCTCTCCCCGGTCGAGGTGGGGGGCATGCCCCGGGCCGCCGTCGCCCTGGGCCCTCTGGCCGTCGACCCCGACTATCAAGGACGCGGCATCGGAGCGCTGCTCGTGGACGCGTTCCTGCAGCACTGCCGGGTCCGCGATGAGGGCCTGGTAGTGGTGCTGGGCTACCCCGGCTACTACGGGCGCTTCGGCTTCGTCCCGGCCGAGCGCTTCGGCCTCCACTACCGCGATGCCGGCGAAGCCTTCCAGGCGCTCGAGGTGCGCCCGGGGGCGGCCGAGGGCCTGGCCGGTGAGGTTCACTACCACCCCGCCTTCGACGGGGCCTGATCCCTCCCCCTCTCCACCGCGCCGGGCAAGGCGCCTCGGGGCAGCCTGCCGGCCCGCGGCTCGGGGACTTGACTACTAGTGTTCCTGCTAGTCCGTGGGCCCTTTGGGCCCCGGGGCATCGGCTGAAAGAGGGAAGAGATATGACCAAGTGGAGACTCATGGCGGTCCTCGCCGTGGTCGCCCTGCTCGCCGCCGCCTGTGGCGACGACGCGGCGACGACCACCACGGCGGGCCCGACCACTACTGCCGGACCGACCACCACCGCGGGTCCGACGACCACGAGCGGCGCCTTCGAGGGCCTCTCGTTCTCGGCGCCGGACTGCGACTACGGTGGCGAGTTCAAGACCATTGAAGCGGTCGATGAACTCACCGTGCGCTTCGAGTTGTGCTTCCCGGATGTGGCCTTCCGGTCGAAGATCGCCTTCTCGGCCTTCGGCATCCATCCCACCGAGCATCTCGAGGCGACCGGCGGTGGCGGCGACGCCCTGGTTGCCAACCCCATCGGCACCGGCCCTTACCGCCTCGAGCAGTGGGCTCGCGGCAACCAGTTGGTGCTGAAGCGCTTCGACGACTACTGGGGCACCCCGGCCATCGCCGAGACCCTGGTGTTCCGGTGGAGCTCCGAGGCGGCCCAGCGGCTGGTGGAGTTGCGCGCCGGCACCGTCGACGGCATCGACAACGTCGGCCCCGAGGACTTCGCCACCGTGGCCAACGACGCCACCCTGCAGTTGATCGAGCGCCCGGCGCTGAACATCTTCTACATCGGGCTCAACAACTGGATGCCGCCGCTCGACAACGAGCAGGTGCGCCAGGCTCTGGCCATGGCCATCGACAAGCAGCGGATCATCGACAACTTCTACCCGCCGGGCTCCTCGGTGGCCGACCAGTTCCTGCCCGAGGACATCCCCGGCTACGCACCGGGTGCCACCTGGTACGAGTACAACCCGGCGGCGGCACGCGACCTGCTGGCCCAGGCCGGCTTCCCCAACGGCTTCGACATCACGTTGGCCTATCGCGACGTGGTGCGCGGCTACCTGCCGCAGCCGGGGGTGGTGGCCCAGGACATCCAGGCACAGCTGAGGGAGATCGGGGTCAACGTCACCATCGACGTGATGGAGTCGGGCGCCTTCCTCGACGCCTCCGATGCCGGTGAGCTCACCATGTACCTGCTGGGCTGGGGCGCCGACTATCCGGACGCCACGAACTTCCTGGACTTCCACTTCGGGGCCGGGTCCTCGGACCAGTTCGGGGACCAGTTCGACGACATCACCACGGTGCTGGCCCAGGCGGCCGCTCTGTCCGACCAGGCCGAGCGCGACGTGCTCTACGCCCAGGCCGCGGAGTTGATCAAGCAGCATGTGCCGATGATCCCGGTGGCCCACGGCGGCTCCGGCCTGGCCTACAAGGCCGACGTCGTCGGGGCTCATGCCAGCCCGCTCTCCAACGAGTACTTCGCCGTCGTCGACCCGGGTGGCCGGAGCACCTTCGTCTGGATGCAGAACGCCGAGCCCATCGGCCTCTACTGCGCCGACGAGACCGACGGCGAGAGCCTCCGCGCCTGCGAGCAGATCAACGAGTCGCTCCTGGCCTACGAGGTGGGCGGCGCCGACACGGTGCCGTCGCTGGCCACCGCCTGCGAGTCCAACGATGAGTTGACGGTGTGGACCTGCACGCTCCGCCCGGGCGTCAAGTTCCACGACGGCAGCACCTTCGACGCCAACGACGTGGTCATGTCCTACGTGGTGCAGTGGGATGCCTCGCATCCGCTGCACGTGGGCCGTGACGGCAACTTCACCTACTTCCCCGGCCTGTTCGGGAACTTCCTGAACGCCCCTGAGGGCGACGGGTAAGCAGCCGTCCCAGACCATCTACGAGTTGGGGGGCGCCCCGGCGGCGCCCCCCAACCTTTTCGGCAGTTAGATTGGCCCTCGGATGTCGCGTTTCGTTGCCCGCCGCCTCCTCTACTCGATCCCCGTCCTGCTGGGGATCTTGTTCGTCACCTTCCTGCTGGCGCGGGTCATCCCCGGCGACCCCTGCCGGGCGGTGCTGGGTGAGCGGGCCACCGACCAGATCTGCAACGCGTTCATGGAGCGCAAAGGGCTGAACCGTCCCGTCTACACACAGTTCGGCATCTACTTGAAGGACGTCTTCACCGGCGATCTGGGTGAGTCGTTCCGCTACGGGCGGCCGGTCACCACCATCCTCCTGGAGCGCCTGCCCATCACCATCGAACTCTCGCTGGCGGCGCTCACGGTGGCGGTGCTGGTGGGGGTTCCCGCCGGGATCATCTCGGGGTACAAGCACAACTCGCCGGCCGACGTAGCCACCATGATCGGAGCCAACATCGGGGTCTCGATGCCGGTCTTCTGGCTGGGCCTCATGCTCCAGTACCTGTTCGCCGTGCTGCTGCGGGACACCTTCCTGTCCTTACCTCCTTCGGGGTCCCTGGACGCGGGCCTCATCCCCAGGGCCTTCTACGACTCCTGGGGCCTGCCCCCTTGGGGTGTCTTCGAGTTCGTGTCGAACATGAACGTGACCAACGCGATGCTCAGCGCCAACTGGACCGCCTTCCGCAGCGCCGCCGGCCACCTGATCCTGCCCGCCATCGCCCTGGGCACCATCCCCATGGCGGTCATCGCCCGCATGACCCGGTCGTCCCTGCTGGATGTGTTGAGCCTGGACTACGTGCGCACCGCCCGCGCCAAGGGATTGCCCGAGAGGCGGGTGGTGATCCGCCACGCCCTGCGCAATGCGATGCTCCCGGTGGTCACCGTCATCGGCCTCTCGCTGGGCACCCTGCTGGGCGGGGCCATCCTCACCGAGACCATCTTCGGGCTGTCCGGGGTGGGCAAGAGCCTCTTCGATGCCATCCAATCGCGCGACTACGCGGTGGTGCAGGGATTCACCCTGGTGGTGGCGGTCGGCTTCGTGCTGGTGAACCTGGTGGTGGACATCCTCTACACCTATCTGAACCCGAAGGTGAGGGTCTCATGACCGGCCAAGACGGCCTGGTGCCCGACCCCACGCCCCCGGAGCCGCTGCCCTCCGGAGGCGAAGCGGAGCGGGCCGACCAGCGCGGCGAGACGGCCCGTCTCCCCGAGACCCGCGGCCTGTGGGCCACCGCCTTCCGGGAGCTGCTCCACAAGCGGTCGGCGCGCATCGGGCTGGTGATGCTCGCCGTGCTGATCATCGTCGCCGTCTTCGCCCCCCTGATCGCCCCCTTCGACCCCAGCGACCCCGTGGGGATCAAGGAGGGCATCAAGGTCCGCTCCGGCCCCTGCGTGCACCTCTTCGGATGCGACCGCTCGCAGCCCCAGCACCTCCTGGGCACCGACGGGAACGGCCGCGACGCCTTCAGCCGACTGCTCTACGGGGCCCGCGTGTCGCTCTTGGCCGGCTTCGGCGCGGTGGCGGTAGCGGTAGCCGCCGGCACCCTGCTGGGCCTGCTCTCGGGCTTCTTCGGGGGTCGCATCGACAACCTGATCATGCGAGTCATGGATGTGCTGCTGGCCTTTCCCGCCCTGCTGCTGGCCATCGCCATCATCACCGTCCTGGGCCAAGGGCTGGTCAACGCCATGCTGGCCATCTCCATAGTGACCATCCCGGCGTACGCGCGCGTGGTGCGCTCCGCGGTGCTCACCGTGCGTGAGAACGACTACGTCGCGGCCGACCGGGCCCTGGGCGTCCGCACCGCTCGCATCCTGTGGAACCGCATCCTGCCCAACTCCCTCACCCCCCTGGTGGTGCAGGCCACCCTCGGCGTGGCCACCGCGGTGCTCGAGATCGCCGCCCTCTCGTTCCTGGGCCTCGGGGTGCGGCCCCCCACACCGGAGTGGGGGTCGATGCTGGCCGCCGAGCGCAACCAGGTGTTCACCGCCCCCCACCTGGTCTTCTTCCCCGGGCTGGCCATCATGTGGAACGTCCTGGCCTTCAACCTCCTGGGCGACGGCCTGCGCGACGCCCTCGACCCCAGGCTCAACCGATGAGCGGCAACGGGGCTCCCCTCCTCGAGATCAGCGGCCTCGCCACCTACTACTTCACCCGCGACGGGGTGGTGAAAGCAGTCGACGGGGTCGACCTGAAGATCGACCGCGGCGAGATCCTGGGCCTGGTGGGCGAGTCGGGGTGCGGCAAGAGCGTCACCGCGCTCTCCATCCTCCGCCTGGTCGCCGAGCCGGGCAAGGTCGTCGCCGGCCGGATCCACTTCCACGACGAGGACCTGGCCGACAAGACCATCGCCGAGATGCGGGCCATCCGCGGCGACCGCATCTCCATGATCTTCCAGCAGCCGATCTCCTCGCTGAACCCGGTCTACACGGCCGGCTTTCAGATCGCCGAGGTCTACGAGGTGCACCAGGACCTCAAGCGCCAGGTGGGCCAGGAGAAGGCCGTCGAGATGCTCTCCCGCGTGGGGATCTCCGACCCGGCCCGCCGGGCCAAGGCCTACCCGCACGAACTGTCCGGGGGCATGGCGCAGCGGGTGATGATCGCCATGGCCCTCGCCGCCGGGCCCGAGTTGCTCATCGCCGACGAACCCACCACCGCCCTCGACGTCACCATCCAGGCCCAGATCCTCGACCTGATGCGCCAGCTGCGGGCCGACCTGGGCATGGCCATCATCCTGATCACCCACGACCTGGGGATCGTGGCCGAGATGGCCGACCGGGTGGCGGTGATGTACGCCGGGAACATCGTGGAGGAGGCCGACACCGAGACCCTGTTCGCCCACCCGCAGCACCCCTACACCGTGGGGCTGATCGGCTCCATCCCCATCATCGGGACCCGCAAGGAGTGGCTCGACGTCATCCCGGGACGGGTGCCCAACCTCATCGACCTGCCTCCCGGCTGCCGCTTCGCCTCGCGCTGCCGCGCCCGCGAAGAGCGCGGCTTGGAGATCTGCACCGTGACCGAGCCGGACCTGCTCGAGACGGAACCGGGGCACAAGGTGCGGTGCTGGCTGTTCCAGGAGGCGCCGTGAGTCGGGTGCTGGTCGAGGCGCGCGGGGTATCGAAGTCCTTTGCGGTCAAGGGCGGGGCCATGCAGCGGACCGTGGGGCGCGTCCAGGCCGTCGACCGGGTCGACTTGCAGGTCTTCGAGCAGGAATCCCTGGGCCTGGTGGGCGAGTCGGGCTGCGGCAAGAGCACCATCGGCCGCCTGCTGCTGCGTCTCATCCAGGCCGACGCCGGGGAGATCGTCTTCGACGGGCGGGACATCACCCGGCTCAAGGAGAAGGAACTGCGGAGCATCCGCCGCGAGATGCAGATCATCTTCCAGGATCCCTTCTCCTCCCTCGACCCCCGTACTCCCATCGGCGAGAGCATCGCCGAGGGGCTGCGGGTGCAGGGGGTTCCTCGCGATGCCCGCCGGCAGCGGGCCCTCGAAGCCCTGGAACTGGTGGGCCTGGAGCAGTACCACTACCGCCGCTTCCCCCACGAGTTCTCCGGCGGCCAGCGGCAGCGCATCGGCATCGCCCGCGCCCTGGCGGTGAAGCCCCGGTTCCTGGTGTGCGACGAGCCGGTCTCCGCCCTCGACGTCTCCATCCAGTCACAGATCCTCAACCTGCTCAAGGAGTTGCAGCAGAACCTGCAACTGACCGTCCTGTTCATCGCGCACAACCTGAGCGTGGTGGAGCACCTCTGCGACCGCATCGCCGTGATGTACCTGGGCCGGGTGGTGGAGGTCGGAACCCGCGAGGAGATCTTCGAGAGCCCGCACCACCCCTACACCCTGGCCTTGCTCTCCGCCATCCCGGTGCCCGACCCCAACCGGGTGAAACGCCAGATCCTGCTGCCCGGCGAGATCCCCAGCCCGCTGCACCCCCCGACGGGCTGTTCCTTCCATAGCCGCTGCCCCATCGTGGAGATGGGCATCTGCGACCGTGAGGTTCCCGAACTCGCCGAGGTGGCGGGTCAGCCGGGGCACCTCGCCTCCTGCCACCTGCGCACCGGGGCGCACCAGCACCTCGGGGGCCGCTGGGCCCGGATGGGCGCCGGCGCCGGCTGAGCCGGGGATGCCTCGGCGACCCTTCGACCAACTCACTCGCCTCGGCCGCGTCCGCCGCCTGGCCTCGATGGCCCGCAGCGCCCTCGACGCGCGCGGCCTCGAAGCTGCTTCGCTCCGCTTCCTCACCGACGACACCAACATCCTCTTCCGGGCCCGGGCGGCCGGCGGCGCCTTCGTGGTGCGCATCGGGGTCCACGGCGCGATCGCCCACTCGCTTCCCGAGGCCGAAGCAGAGACGGCCTGGCTGACGGCGCTGCGGGCCTCGGGGTTCACCGTCCCCGAGCCGGTGCCCGACCCGGCCGGGCGCCGGGTGACCCCGATGACCCTGCCCGGCGTGGATGGCGAGCGCCTCGTGGTCGTCTTCCGCTGGATACCGGGCACCTCCTTGGAGGGGCGCCTCAGCCCGGCCAACCTGGCTGCCTACGGGGCCCTGGCGGCCCGGCTCCACCACCACGCCGCCGGCTTCCGCCCGCCCGGGGACCCTCCCCTGCCCCGCTACGACCGCCTCTTCCCCTTCGATCAGCCGGAGGTCCTCTTCGCCGGCGGGAGCCCGCTGCTGCCGCCGGGCCGGCTCGCCTTGCTCCGCGCCGCGGCGGACCGGGTGGAAGGAGCCATCTCCCGCCTCCGGGCCGCCGAGCCGCAGCGCCTGCTCCACGGCGACCTCCACGTGTGGAACGTCCTCGTCCACCGGGGGGGCCTGGCCCCCATCGACTTCGAGGACCTGATGTGGGGCTGGCCCATCCAGGACATCGCGACCGCCATGTACTACCTGCAGCACCGGCCCGACTTCCCGGCGATCCTCGACGGTTTCCGGGGCGGGTACGAGCAGGTGGCGCCGTGGCCCGAAACCCGGCCCGGCGACTTGGAGACCTTCATCGCCGGCCGGTCCCTGGTGCTGGCCAACGATGTGCTCCAGATGACGCCCGCGGCGCTCGGCGACCTCGACGTCCCGGAGTTCTTCGCCCGGGCGGAGCGAAGGCTGCGGGCGATCATGGAGGGAGGCCGGTGGGAGAGGTGAGCGGGCAGGCCCTGGAGTGAGCGAAGGTCGGCCGCCCCTCAGCGACCCCCTCGAAAACCTCACCAGGGTGGAGTTCCGGCTGCTGCTCCCGAGCCCCGGCTCCGGCCCCACCACCTCGTGATCTCAGACTTGCTCCACGATGAGGCCGTAGCGCTGCTGAGCAGCCTGAGCCGAGGTGCCCAGTAGCCGGCCGATCCGAGCCCAGGACACGCCGGCCGTGCGCGCCGCCGCCACCGCGTCGAGCACCTGGCGCTCGCTGCGCGCCCGCGCCATCGCGGCCCGCTGCAGCAGGTACTCGGCAACCGGGCGTTCGTCGCCCGGGGCAGGCTCGTAGGCCTCGAGCTGCTTGGCCAGTTCATCGGCCTGGTCGAGGATCTCCTGCAGCGATCGCGGCATCGGCATCACCTCAGGAACTTGGGGCGGGCAGGCATGGCGTGCACGACAAGATCCAGCCCCTCCGCTGAAGCCACGCCGATCTCCAAAAGACGCCCGGACAGATCGGCCCCGATCAGCATGACGAGCCCCTGCGCCTCGAAGACCCGGACAGGATGGTGGCAGGCAGGCAGCATGTCGTCGTCGGCGATCCCGTGCTTGCGAGCGCTCGCCAGGATCGTGGAGTCCACCGCGTCAACTTACATTGACAGCATATCACTGTCAGCCCCCTTGGAGAGGGGACGAAACAGGAACGCCCCTCGGGACCCCCTGGAAAACCTCACCAGGGTGGAGGTCCTGCTGGTGCTGCCTGCGGCCGGCATTCTCTGCCGCCATCAGCGACGTCGGTAGACGTCGGCCCGGTGGTCCACGAACAGAACCTCGACGGTTCGCTCCGCCCCGTCGATCTCGTAGACAACCCGGTAGGCGCCCACCCGCGCCGCGTGCAGTCCCTTCAGATCACCCCGCAGCGCCTTGCCCACCCTCTGCGGGTTCTCAACAAGTGGACCGACGAGGAAGTCCAGCACAGCGATCGCCACCTTGGCCGGCAGCCGGCTGATAGCCCGGTGCACCGGACCGGCCACCACCAGCTTCCATGGCCCTGTCGTCACGTCGAGCAGGAACGCAGTTGGGCGCGCAGCACCTCAAGGCTCTCGGCAGTCACGAAGTCGCCTGCGGCGATCGCGGCGCGGCCTTCCTCGATGGCCCGCATTGCTACGGGATCGGACAGCAGGGCCAGTGTCTCCTCGACCGCTTCCAGGTCGTCCGCACTCACCACCACCACCGCCGGCCGGCCGTTGCGGGTGACGGTCACCCGTTCGTGCGTGCTCGACACCACCTCGACGATCTCGGAGAACCTCGCTTTGACCTCGGAGAGCGGCAGAACCTGCGACATGACCAGAATTATAGTCTGTCGCGGCCGCAGGTCAATGCCCATACCGCTGAGCACCGGGCAGCGCCCTGCGATCCCTCGGGACCCCTGACCTCACTGCGTGCTCGGAGATCGAGCCGGGTGGGGCAGGCGTCGACCATCATGACCTCGACAACGCCGAGAGGACGGTCATGACCATCGCCGAAACGCCCGCCGGTCCACCCCCCCGGCGCCGGCTGTACCCCGAGATAGCGCCCTTCGACGTCGGCACCCTGCAGGTGGACGGTCGCCACACCCTCTACTACGAGCAGTGCGGCAGCCCGGAGGGGGAGCCGGTGGTGGTGCTGCACGGCGGCCCCGGCGCCGGCTGTGGCGAGAAGCTGCGGCGGTTCCACGACCCGAAGCAATACCGCATCGTGCTGTTCGACCAGCGCGGGGCGGGCCGCTCCACCCCGCATGCCGATCTGGTGGACAACACCACCTGGCATCTGGTCGACGACATCGAGCGGCTGCGCCAGAGCCTGGGCATCGGGCGCTGGCAGGTGTTCGGCGGCTCCTGGGGGTCGACTCTGGCCCTGGCCTACGCCGAGGCCCATCCGGAGAAGGTCACGGAACTCGTCCTGCGGGGCAT
The DNA here is from genome assembly GCA_016870535.1 of Actinomycetota bacterium. GTDB lineage: Bacteria > Actinomycetota > Acidimicrobiia > Spongiisociales > UBA11373 > VGBK01. The sequence goes on from VGBK01000048.1 coordinate 9,870, forward strand.
CTTCCTGCTGCGCCGCTGGGAGTTGGAGTGGTTCTACCAGGAGGGGGCTTCGCGGCTCTTCCCCGATGCCTGGGAGCACTACCTGGCCGCCATCCCGGCGGACGAGCGCCACGATCTGATCGACGCCTTCCATCGGCGGCTGACTTCCGCCGACCCGGAGGTGCGCCTGGCCGCCGCCCGGGCGTGGAGTGTGTGGGAAGGGGCCACCAGCTTCCTCCGCGGCGACGAGGCCCACATCGCGTCGCACGACGCTCCCGAGTTCGCCCTGGCGTTCGCCCGCATCGAGAACCACTACTTCGTCAACGGGGGCTTCTTCGACACCGAGGATCAACTGCTGCGCCACGCCCACCGCATCAGAGACATCCCGGGGGTGATCGTGCACGGCCGCTACGACGTGGTCTGCCCCCTCCAGAACGCCTGGGACCTGCACCGGGTGTGGCCGGAGGCCGAACTGATCATCAGCCCGGCGTCCGGCCATTCGGCGTTCGAGGCCGAGCACGTCGACGCCCTGGTGAACGCAACGGACCGCTTCGCCACCCGGACCCTCTGAGCCCGCCAGCTGCCGGGGCCCCGGCCGGGCGGCCGGCGACGGCCCCGGCTCCCGATGACCTCGGGCGGCGGTGCGGCACCCCCCGGAGCTCGGCCCGTCACTCTTCCCAGCGGACCGCCATCTCCCCCTCGAGGCCCGGCAGCGGCAGCGACTCCGCCTCAGCCTCGACGGCGCGGCGCGGCCCCCGGGGGAGGCGCCGCCAAGCCGCGATGGTCACCGTCTCCTGGGAACGCCGCCACGTCCCGACGATCTCGCCCTCGACGAGGACGGCCCCCGGCCAGACGCGTGCCGTCCACACCTGGGAGCGCTGCCCGGCGTCGGGTACCAGGATCCGGCGATCGTCGCCCTGCAGGAGGAAGTAGGCGTCGCCGCTGGGGAGCAGCCGCGCCGGCGCCGCCGGCTGCGGGGCGGCCCGCAGCGCCGCCTCGTCGGAGGACACCACCCAGGCATCCCCGATGGGCGTTCGCACCGGGGTCAGCGACCCGTTCAAGGCGGAGAAGGCGGCGAGGCCCGCCGGCCGCGGGATCCCCGCCCACCCGGCGAAGGCCTCGGGGGTGGCAGGACCGAAGACGTGGAGGTACCGGCGGGCGAGTCCCAGCCGGGCCTCGCCCGGGTCCACCTCGGGAGCGGGGACCGTCCACACCACCGGCTGCCGGGCCCCGTCCCAGCGCAGCAGCACCCGGCCGGTGGGAGCGGCGTACCGGAGGCTGTTCGGGGATACCCCGAGCGCCCGCCCTGCCCGGCCGTAGGGCAGTCTCGCCCCCTCCAGCACGCCCTCCAGGCGATCGGCCAGATCAACGGCCCGACGCCGCCGGGCGGCATCGTCGGGCAGCCTCCCCAATGTGAAGACCGCCCGGTCGCCGGCGGCCACCACGTAGGCGCTGAAGCGGGGCCCCCACACCTGCACGAGCGAAGGGTCCTCCCAGGACGACGGCCCCGCATCGGCAACGCGGGCGTGCAGCGAGAGAAGGGCGGCCCGGGGCATGCTGTCCTGCAACCCCGCCCAGGCAGCGCGCCGCAGCGAGCGCCGCCCCGGGGCCAGGCGCGTATCGAGGGCCCCCACCCTCCTGCGGAAGGCGAGGATCTGCTCTCGCGTCACCGCGAGCCGGACGCCCGTCACGAGTGCTCTCCCGACCCGACAGCCACGAGCCTACGAGCCCGGCGCCGACAACCGCCGCCTCCGCCGCCGCACTCCGGCTCACCCGACGAACATCTGCCACCACGACCTCAGGCGAGCCGCGTGCCGGCCCGGCACCAGCACCAGGTGGTTTCCCAGAGGACGGGTGAGCAGGTCCTCCAGCGCTCCCCCCTCGACCCGCACCGTGGCCTGGGTCCGACACAGGTCCGGTTCGCTCCCCGAGCCCACCACCTCGCCTTCGGCCAACCAGAGGCGATCCAGGCCCGCCCCGCCGAGGCGCACCAGGGTCACCGGCCCGCGAGCCATCTCCCCCGCCAGACCCTGGCCCAGTCCCGACTCGAAGTGGGTGTCGACCCGCACCTTCCCCACCAGGCTCCGCGGCACGGTGCAATGGGCCAGGGTGAGCAGACCGGCGTCCCGGTCCAAGCGAGCCGGGTTGGCCATCCAGGACGCGACCCCGAGGAGGCGGCGCACCCACAGCATGGCCAGCGCCGCGGGCACGTCCCCTTCGCAGCCCGCCACCAGGCCCTCGTCGTTGAGGGCCGAAAGCGCCGGGCACGCCGTGGCCTGCAGCGCACCGATCAGGTCGAAGCAGCGCACCGTGACCGCGTCCAGGCGCTCCTCGCTCACCAGGGAGCGCAGCGCCGCCTCCACCCCCCCGCCGCCGGAGCCCTCCACCGCCGCCGCCCGGCAGCCGACCAGGAAGCGCAACATGGGGACCGCCACCACCTCGGGGCCCCAGACCCGCCGCACCACCGCCGGCTCGGGGCAAGAGGCCACCAGCCAATCCGACGGCGGCCCCACCACGCCCAGCCGGGACCGGCGCAGCGCCGCCGCCGCCTCCAGGTCCTCCACCACCTCCCGGACGGCAGCCAGCCCGCTCTCGTCCTCCGGGCCGGCCAGGTAGACGATGCGCCCCCGGCCCTCCCGGGACCGCACCGCCGCCAGTGCCTCGAGAGCGGCGGGGAGCGAGTTGTGCCCCGGGTGCGCCAGCAGGACCACGGGGCTCGCACCGTCCCAGAGGTCGAGGAGGGCCCGTTCACTCCCGCCGGTGGCCACCAGCAAGACCACGGGCCGCCCCCCCGCCCCCGCCGCCGAGGCCGCGCGCCCGCCTCCCAGCGGTGCCAACGCGGCCAGGTAGGGCGCCACCAGTGCCGCCGTCTGTTCGACCCCGTGGACCGGGGCGCCCACGACCACCACGCCGAAAGTCCGCTCCACGAGGGGCAGTCCACCCGGCCGGGATGCCCCCCGCCAGGGGCGAACGGCTCAGACCACGTCCTCCCGGTAGGGCGACATTGGGCCCGGACGCGCCTCTCCCGGCGCCGGAGCGCCGGGA
>VGBK01000049.1 GCA_016870535.1 Actinomycetota bacterium
CCAGGGCCCGGCGGAGGCCGACGCCGGTGTGGGTGCCGTCGCCCACCCCGGCGATGCGGAACTCGGCGAACACCTCCTCGAGCACCTCGCCGGCGCCGGGGGGAACGGCCGGTGCCTCATGCGGCCCGCGGTCCGCCCACGAGAGCAGCAGCGGCACCAGGTCGATGAGCATGAGGTGCAACTCAGGCCCGCCTGCTGCTCCGCCGGGCGCGCTCCGGCTCGGACGGCACGCGGCAGGGAAGGGGGTGCGGCATGGTCGCCTCCGGGCTCGGTTCCCGGACTCTACTTCCGGTGGGATGGGAAGAGTCCGGGCGGCCGCCGGCCTTCCCCGGGGGGAGGGCCGGCACGGTCGGGCAAGCTCCGGTCAGATGGCGGGCGCGTCGGGGGCGGGGGGCAGCGCCGCCGCCCCGCCGCGCCGGCGGGCCAGCAGCAAGATGAACCCGATCCCGCCGGCGACGACGGCGGCGATCACGATGATCACCCACAAGGGGAATCCTCCGCCTTCGCTCTGGGTGGGGTCGGAGACCGCCCTGATCTCCACCTGCTCGCCGGTGATCGGGAAGGCCCAGGTCAGAGTGTTGCCGTGGCGCGAGGTGGCGTTGCTCTCCAGGATCCGGCCCGGGAGGGTGAGACGGAAGCCGGCCCCCACAGACTCGCGGAGTTGCTCGGGAGGGAGGAACCCCTCGGCCCCCTCCATGGCCCCGGCGAGGCTGCCCCGGCCGGCTACCTCGATCCGGTCGGGAGCGATGCTGATGTCGAGTTGCTGCACCAGGCTGTTCGGATCGGCGGCGATGGCCTGGGCGACGGCTGCGCCGACATCCTCGACCCTGGCGGTGGAGATCAGGTAGTGCATCCGCCCCCGGTCTTCCTCGCGGTACTGCGCGTTGGGGAAACCGGCCATGGGGCTGTCGGCGAAGGGATCCTCTCCCTGGGTGAACTGCTCTATGAAGGCCTTCGCCTCGTCGTCGTAGCCGATCTCGGCGCCGATCACCCCGGAGCCGTCGGCAGCGATCTCGGCGATCAGGTTCGACTCGAGGCGGCAGCCGGCGACCAGCAATGCGGTGAGGACGACCAGGGGGATCAGGCGCCGCATGTCTTCCTCCCGTGGGCTCGACGTTGGGCGACTCTGCCCGGCGGGCCCCGCGGAGGCGCACTCTCGCTAGGCGAGGGGCTCCGGCGCCGCCTCCGGCACCGGTGGCGGGCGCACTGCCCCGCGCAGGCCGAGCACCAGGATCCCGCCCAGGACCACGGCCACCCCGGCCCACTGCACCACGGAGAGGCTCTCGGTGAAGAGCAACTGGGCCCAGAGCACCGCCCCGGCGGGCTGCACCAGCAGCAGGGCCGAGACCACCAGGGCGGGCAGGCGGGGCAAGGCGGCGGTGATGGCGATCCAGCCCATGGCGTGGCACAGCAGAGCCAGCGCCAGCAGCCAGCCGTGGGCCGGCCAGGCCGGCACGGCGGTGAAGCCGGGATCGGCCAGAGCGGTGAGCCCGGCGCCGGCCAGGGCCCCCAGGGTGGCATCGAGCAGCGGCCCCGGCGCCGGGGCCAGGTGGCCGCGGTTGGAATGTCGCAGCAGCAGCAGGAAGAGCGAGTAGCACAGCGCTGCCACCAAGCCCAGGAGCACTCCCGCCACGGGATCCTCCCCGTAGGCGTCCTCGGCCCCGAGGCCGCTGAGGAGGGCTACCCCGGCGAGCACCACCGGGAGCAGCACGAAGGCGAGCCGACTGGGCCGCTCCCGGTACAGCGCCCAGGCCACGAAGGCCACGATGACCACCTGGCTGGCGCCGACCAGGGTGGCCGCCCCGGCGCCGATCAGGGCGATGGAGTGATGCCAGGCGAACAGGTCGGCGGCGAGGAGGAGGCCGGCGGCGAAAGCCTGGGCTCGGGCGCGGGCCGGGCGCCGGTCACGCCGGCGCACCACCAGCCAGGCGGCGAATACCGCCGGCAACGCGTAGGCCAGCCTGAAGAAGGCGACGGTGGCCGGGGAGAGGCCCGACAGCCGCACGAAGATGGGGCTGAAGGTGATGGCGAGCACCCCGGCAAGGGCGGCCAGGTGGGTCACGGCGGGCCAACCTAGCGCTCCCATTTCGGCTCAGGGCCGCTCCCCGGCCGTCGGCGCCTTCGGGGACCGGCCTCAGCCGGCCGCCAGGTCGGCCTCGGTGGGCTCGGCGGCGCGGCGGTAATCGGCCAGACTCAGGCGCATGGCATGCCGATGGCTGCCGGCGGGGAAGACGATGCTCTCGGCGGCCAGGAGCCGGCGGTCCAGGTAGGTGGGCACGCCGTACAGTCCGCCGAACGGCGGTGCCGCTCCCAGATCGCAGTCGGGGAACAGCGAGCCGAACTCGGCTTCGGTGGCCAGCCGCACTTCGGCGGCGCCCAGGACCTCCCGGGCCCGGGTGAGGGCGACGTGGTCGGGGGCGGCGAGGACCGCCATGGTGGGGCGACCGTCGGCCATCAGCATCACCACCTTCGCCACCCGCGCGCCGGGCTCGTGCAGGGCCGCGGCGGTCTCCTGGGCGGTGAACGACTCGCGATGCTCGGTCAGTTCGTAGGCGATGCCGCGCTCCATCAGGTGGCGGCGGACTCTTTCGGCGCATTTCAGCTCGGTCATACGGCCTCCTCGCGCTGCCGGGGCGACGGTCGGTCGCGTCTGGGGTAAAGGTACACCGCGCCGGCCCCGGATGCGGGGGCCGGCGCGGGTGGCTCAGACGGAGGCGCCGCTGCGGGTCTCCGCCCCGAGTGGCTCGTCCTGCTTGCGGGAACGGCGGTCCCAGCGGGATCCTCCGAAGGGACCGTGGGTGATGAGATTGGGGGTGAGGTCCTCGAAGTCGGAGGCCAGGCGGCGGGCCCGCCGCTGCCATACCAGGCGCATCCAGGCCACGGTGAGGAGGAGGGTGGCTGCCGCGACTGCGTTGCCGATCGCCGTGTTGGGGCTGATCAGCCACCAGGCGGCGACTGCGGCGACGAGGTGGACGAAAACCACATTGGCCAGGGTGTGCATGCCGCCGCTCTCCCGTTGGGGTGCCGTCCTCCGCAGCGTAGAACGCCGGGCGATGCGACGCGAGGGGGTGCCGTCCCGGGGCTTGCTGCCCTGCGCTCCCGCCCGTAGCATCGTCGGCGCCGTGCCCTCGCCCGCCCCCGTCGCGGGGCCGCTTCGCCCCCTGGTGCCCGTCTTGATCCTGCGCTCCGGCCGTTCCGGCTCGACGCTGCTCATGCAACTGCTGGGCACCTCCCCGCAGGTGGTCTTCGAACGGGTCTACCCCTACGAGCTGCCCTACCTGACCTATCTGGTGCGCCTGGCGGGCCTGCTGCGGGAGCCGCGGCCCTCCAAGGAGTGGCAGCAGAGAGATCTCATGCGCGCCGACTTCGCCGGGCTCCTCGGGCCCTTGCCGGCGCGCCGCGCCCGGATTCTCACCGAGGAGGCGGACCGGCCGTTCTGGGAGGGGGCGCTGCAGGCCCTCTGGACGGAGTTCTCGGCGCACGCCCGGGCCGTCATGCCTCGCCTCCTGGGGAGTGCCGGGCCCCCGGCCACCCTGTACGCCGAGAAGTGCCCGCCCTGGCTCCGGCCCCTGCTCGCCGAGGCGCACCTCGAGCACCGCGCCTTGCACGTGCTGCGCGACCCGCGGGATGTCTACCTGTCGATCCTGGCCTTCAACGCCCGGAGGGGGACCCGGCGGTTCGGGGTTCGGGCCAAGGACACCCCGCTGACCTTTGCCCGGCGGCTGGCCCGGGAGCGGGCCGGCCTGCTGCGGGAGATCGCCGCGGGTCGCATACCGGCCGACGAGGTGATTCGCTACGAGGCGCTGGTGGGCGATTTGGAGGGCGAGGCCGAGCGCCTGGGGGACCGGCTCGGCGTTACCCTCGATGCGGCCGCGGTGCGCGCCGCCGAGGCAGAGCATGCCGGCCACATCACCGCCGAGAGCCCCGCCGCCTCGGTGGGTCGGTGGAAGTGGGAGATGGGGCCCGAAGTGCGCGCCGTCTTCGCCGCGGAGCTGGGGGAGCTGCTCCCCGCCTTCGGCTGGGAAGTCTGAGCGTCGCGGCGGCCCCTACCTCAATCCCCCAGCCGGTACCAGCGCTCCAGGTTCCAGGTGGCCGGCCGTGAGGGGTGGCGCCCGGGCCCGGCCAGGGTCTCGCCCCACCAGGCCAGGGCGCTTCCCCGTGTGGCCAGGGGGATGAGGACCACCTGATCGGCCAGGATCTCCTCGGCCCGGCCCGCCAGTTCCAGGAAGTCGTCGCGATCGACCGTGACGCGCAGTTCGGCGAGGATGGCGGCGTATTGCGTGGTGGGCGCACCGGTGACGGTGGCCGCTCCCTGATCGAAGTCCTCCCCGTACCCCGATACCGCCGGTGTGCCCCAGCGCTGGTAGTTGAGGCCCTGCGGAGGCGGGCCGGCCGGATCCCAGCGGGCCAGGGTGCGCCCGACCCCGCTGAGCCCGGCGGGCGCCTCCCAGGCCCACAGGCCCAGGTCCCAATCGCCGCGGGCGAAAGTGCTTCCGAAGAACAGGGAGGAATCCTCCAGAGCAACGATGGCGTCGCCGCCGACGGCGTCGAGCATCGCGGCCACCAGCCGCGCCACCTCGGGCCGGAGGCTCCCTTCGGCGGTGGTGGTGAGGATCACCCGCGGCGGCTCGGCCGAGCAGTTCCGGCCGGCGGCGGTGCAGGCGTCTTCGATGAGGTCCGCCGCCAGTGCGGGATCGTAGGCGTAGCGGTCCCACCCCTCCCCTGCCGCGGCGGGGGACAGGTCGAGGAACGAGGTCAGAGCCCCGCCGTTCATCCACCCGGGCAGGTCGGCGAGGGCCGCCCGGTCGACGGCGTGGGCCACGGCGCGGCGGAAGTCCAACGACCCGTTCAAGGAGGCGGCGTTGCGGTTGTTGACCCCGAACTGGAAGGCGAGGTGCTCCCAGGCGGTGCCGTGGCCGGCCGCCACCGTCACCCCCTCCAGGTCACCGAGACGGGCGATCACGTCGGGCCAGGCCCCCAGGTCCACCGCGTCGCAGGACCCCCGGATGAAGAGATCGACGGCTTGCCGGGCGCTCTCGACCAGATGGAAGGCGACGCCGTCGAGGTAGGGGAGGGCCCGACCGGCGGAGTCGGTGCGCCAGTAGGCCTCGTTGCGGCCGAACTGGGCCACGCTGCCGGGAACTCCGGGAGCGGCGCCGTTCTCCGCCCATCCCAGGAAGCGGAAGGGGCCCGCCGAGGGCCAGGGCCGGGCCGACCAGTCGGCGACGGGATCGGTGCCCGCTACCGCGTGCCGGGGGAGCACCACCCGGAAGAGGCGCTCGTAATCCATGGTGGGCCGGGGCAGGGTGAAGGAGAAGTACTTGTCGCCCGCCACCGCCGACTCAACGAGGATCTCGGCGTAGAGGGCGGCCTCGGGATCGGGGAAGCCGGGGGCGGCGAGGGTCTCGTAGGTGAAGGCGAAGTCCTCTCCCGACACCGGCCGGCCGTCCTGCCAGTTCGCCTCGGGGCGGATGCGGTAGGTGACGGTCATGGTGCCGTCGGGCAGCAGCACCACTCCTCCGTTGGCGGTGGAGGGCAGTTCGACAACGAGGTCGGGGACCAGGTCGAAGGTGGCCGGGTCCACCTCCCAGGCTCCCGCCAGGTAGGTCTCCCCCAGCGCCGGGGCGAAGCCCTCGCCCCAGGGACTGAACGAGAAGGCGGCTCCGGCCACGACGGGGAGGGTGACGCTTCCGCCCAGCGGGGCGGTCTCGGGGAAGGTGGTGGTGGTGGTACTCGGCCGGGTCGGCCGGGTGGTCGTGGTGGTGACCGCCGTGGTGGCAGCGGTGGTGGCGGGGACGGTGGAGGCCGTCGCGGAGGTGGGAGCGAGGGTGGTCCCTGCCGACCCGGTGCCGCAGGCGGCCGCCGCCAGCAGGAGGGCCACCAGGGCTGCAAGCCGCCTCATGCCCACAGGCTAACCCAGGGCCCCGGCTTGCGGCCCCGGCAGGCCCGATAGCATCGGTGGCCATGACCACCCTCGACCTGCCGGCCGTTCGCTCCCGCTTCCCCGCCCTGGCCCGCACCGAGGCGGGCCGTCCGGTGGCCTACCTCGACGGCCCGGGGGGCACCCAGGTGCCCACCGAGGTGATCGAGGCGATCGCCCTCCGTCTGCGGGTGGGGACCTCGAACCTGGGCGGGCCCTTCACTGCGAGCCGCGAGGCCGAGACGGTGGTCGAGGCAGCCCGGGCGGCAGCGGCCGACTTCGTGGCGGGCCGCCCCGAGGAGGTGGTGTTCGGTCAGAACATGACCAGCCTCACCTTTGCGGTGAGCCGCGCCCTGGCCCGGACCTGGCGCCCGGGTGACGAAGTGGTGGTGACCCGCCTGGACCACGACGCCAACGTGACCCCCTGGCGCCGGGCCGCCGCCGAGTGCGGGGCAGAGGTGCGGGTGGTGGACTTCGACCCGTCCGACGGCACTCTGGAGGTGAGCCGACTGGAGGCGGTGCTGGGGGAGCGCACTCGCCTGCTGGCGATCACCGCCGCCTCCAACGCCCTCGGCACGGTGCCCCCGGTGCGCCGGGCCGCCGACCTGGCCCATGCCGCCGGGGCCCTGGTCTTCGTCGATGGGGTGCATTACGCCCCGCACCGCCTCATCGACGCCGCCGCGTTGGGAGCCGACTTCCTGGCGTGCTCCGCCTACAAGTTCTTCGGGCCGCACACCGGGGTGTTGTGGGGCCGCGCCCCGCTGCTCGAGTCCCTGCCGGCCTACAAAGTGGTCCCGGCACCCGATAGCGGGCCGGAGAAGTGGGAGACCGGCACTCAGTCGTTCGAGTCGCTGGCCGGGGTGGCTGCCGCGGTGGACTACCTGGCGGGCCTGGGCGAGGGGACGACCCGGCGGGATCGCCTGGCGGCGGCGCTGGCCGCGGTGGGGGAGCACGAGACGGCCCTGGCCGCCCGCTTCCTGGCCGGGGTGGCGGGGATACCCCACGTGCGGCTGTACGGCCCCCCCGGCGTGACGGCGCGGACTCCGACCTTCGCCCTGGAGGTGGCGGGGATGCCCCCCGCCGAGGCCTCCCGCCGTCTGGGCGAGCAGGGCATCCACACCTGGAGCGGCGACTACTACGCGGTCGGCGTCATGGAGCACCTGGGGGTGGCCCCCCGGGGTGGCCTGCTGCGCATCGGCTTCGTCCACTACAACACCGCCGAGGAGGTGGACCGGGCCCTGGAGGCCCTCGCCGGCCTGGCCGGGGAGCGCTAGGCGGGGGTTGCCCGGCCTCGGCCCGGCGGCGCCGGGGGACGGGGTGTATATTCGGCTCGTCCCGCCACCCGCGGGCCCATCCCCCGCCGGTGTGGACGGCATCGCCGTCCGGTGATGCCCACCCGGGCCGGCCCCGCCGGCTCGCACCCGGATGGGAGGATCCCATGAGAATCGGTAAGCCGATCTGGGTCTTGTCGACTGCCCTCGCCCTGGTCGTCGTCATCCTCGGGGCGGTCGCCTGGGCGGGGGCGCCGGATGCGGCGCCCGCCACGCGCGCCGGCGATGCCGACACCCTCGACGGCCATCACGGCGCCGCCTCGTCGGCGAGCGCGGCGCAGCGCGCCAACCGCTACCTGTGGGCGAACGCGAACGGCAAGTTCAACAGCGCCGCCCTGCCGTGGAGCGCCATGGACAACCGCTACCTGGGGCGCGACAGCAAGAACCGGGACTGGGCCGGCGACACCTTCTGGTACGTGCCCGCCTCGGAGATGGTGTTCAACTGGGGCAGCGAGGCGCTGGCCACGATCTACTACACCCACACCGGGCCGGTCTGGGTGCGGCGCACCAGCGGCACTGGCGTGGTCACAGTGGTCATTCCTATGCAGTTGCCCGGCCTGCAGAGCGGTGAGTGGATCCGCATCGTGGACTTTCGGGTGTACTACAGGCTGGACAACGCCGCCAGCTACATCGACGTCACCTGGATGCTCAAGATGGACGCCACCACCGGCGGGCACATCACGCTGGTGAACGACGGCACCAATCGCCAGTCCACTACCTTCGATAGTTACGTGCTGGGGTGTGCCGCCGCCGGGTGCTCCCTCTCCTGGCCGACGGGGGCCTTCCTCACCGTGGTGCTCGACCTGAAGTACGGCGGCTCGGGCGACCCGCACGACATCGGCATCTACGGGGTGCTCCTCCGCTACTCCTACGACTGATCCGGCCCCGCCGGCATCTCGGGAGCCCGCTCCGGCGGGCTCCCGGCGCGCCCGGCGAGCCGGGTCCGGAGTCGATGGCGACGGGCCGGGTCGATCCCGGGGTCAGACGCTCGAGGTCTCGTGGTCGTCCAGGAGAGCGCGCGGCGGGAAGGGATCCGGCGGAATCGCCCCCGCGGCGAAGGTCGCCGCCTGTGGAACGCCGGGGTTGCCGGAGAGCAGCGTCAGCACGAAGCTGCTGACCGGCCCGCGCCGGTAGGTGAGGTCGCCGCCCATGAGCCGGGCGAGACGGCGGGAGACCGAGAGGCCCAGCCCCAGGGAGCCGGGTTTGCCCGGGCTCTGGTGGGCCCGCTCGTAGGGCTGGAAGATGCGCTCTTCTTCGTGGGCCGGGATCCCTATGCCATCGTCGTCGACCACCAGGGCCACGGTGGCCCCGTGCTGCTCCACCCCGATGCGGATGTGGTTGCCGCCGTAGCGGAAGGCGTTGGTCAGCAGGTTGCGCAGGATCTGGCGCACCCGCAGGCCGTCGGCCCAGGCGAGAGCATCGCCGGTGGCAGGCTCCACCGTGCGGCCCGGCGGGGGCGGCAGGCCTCGCAAGGTCTGAGCCACCTGCTCTGCCAGGGAGATCCGCTCCGCAGCGGTCTTCAGCTGCCCCGTCTCCATGCGGGAGGCCACCAGGAGATCCTCGACGAGGTGGGCCATCTCGCGACTCTGCTCGACGATGAGGCCGAGGAGTTGCTCCCGCTCCTCAGGGCCGAGGCCGGTGGCCGACTGCAGCTCCTGGGCCAGACCGAGCACCGCGGTGAGCGGGGTGCGCAGTTCGTGGGACACCGCGGCCAGCAGGTCGTCCTTCGACTGCATGAGGGCCACGAGGCGCTCACCGGCCGCCTTGCGCTCGAGGGCATTGAGGAGCATCTCCCCGACCATGCCCAGCAAGCGGGCTTCATCCTCCGACCACTCCCGCCCGGTCTCCAGGGAGTCGAAGCCCACGAAGCCCAGAGCGACTCCCCCCCGCACCACCGGCACGAGGAGGAGCGAGGTGATGCCCTGGGCGTCGAACTCGCCCTTCTCCGCCGCCGCCTCGGGAGGAAGGTCGGAGGTGCGGGGCACCACCACCGGCCGGCCGGCGCGCACCAGTCCCATCGACCACGAGAAGGCGGCGATGTCGGCGTCCTGTATCCGCTTCTTCATCGGGGCTACCTGCGGGGCGCACCACTCGTGGGTGTTGGTCATGCGCACCCCGTCCGGGGAGAAGAGGAAGAGGTACGAGCGCCCGACTCCGGTGTGCCGGCCGACGGCGGCCAACGCTCTTTCGATGCCTTCGTCGGTGTCCTCAGGGGTGAGGTTGATGAACTCGGTAGAGAGCTTGGCGATCAGGATCTCCAGGGCGGCGCGGCGCTGCAGTTCCGCTTCGGCCCGCTTGCGTTCGGTGAGGTCGGTGATGGTCACCACCGCCCGGCTCAGGTCGCGCCGCCCGGCGACCAGCGGCGCCGCCCACTGCAACTCGCAGGCAATGCGGCGGCCGTCGACGGTGGAGCCGATCACCTCGGCGCTGGCGGAGGGCCGGCCCTCCCAGATCGCAAGGAACTGCTCTACGAAGGAGTCGCGGGTCTCTGCGGTGACGGTCTCCTCGAGCAGGCTTCCGATCAGCGCATCCTTACTGGGGGCGTTGATCAGGCGGACGGCGGCGTCGTTCACCTCGAGCACCCGGATCAGCCGGGCGCCGCGCTGCACCTCGCCGGGATGGTCGGCCAGGTAGGACCGCAGGTCTCGGACCCCGTCCCGGCGCAGGCCCTCCAGCCAGTTCCCCACGGCCGAGTAGTCCTCCTCCCACACGGCCACCGGCATGATGGAGAGCAGCGAGCGCTGCCGCTCCTCGGCGGTGCGGACCGCCTCGAGGGCGGCTCGCGGGCGGGTGACGTCGAGGATCTGAATGACATGATGGGCCTCGACGGCGGCCCGATCCCGCACGGTGGTGATCGCCGTCTGGCCCCAGATGATCTCTCCGTTGCGACGCCGGTAGCGCTGCTCGAAGGCCCCTTCCTGCCCGCTCGTCGCGGGCAGGCCGGCGGTGTCGCCGGCGAGGATGGTGGCCAGAGGACGGCCCCGGATTTCGGCCGCAGGGTACCCGAGAAGCGCCTCGAAGGCCGGGTTGACGCTGCGGATGGCGTTGTCGTCGGCGAGCGTCATGGCGATGGGAGCATTCTCGAAAGCACCGCGGAAGCGGGCCTCGCTCTGGCGCAGGCGCCGGGCGGTGTAGGCGTGGAGAGCGGTGCTCCCCCAGATGGTGGCGCCGAGGATCAGGGCGGCGATCACCGCTGCCGGGGTGATCCCGTGGATCAGCAGCACCAGGCCCCCGACCAGGGCCCCGATGGCCGTCAGGTAGGCGGCGGTGCGGCGCGGGGAGTGCAGCAGGATCACCGCCGTCCCCAGGGCGGCCAGGCCCAGCCCGGACGCCTCGGCTATCAGCCACGCCGGGCTCAGGGCGAGGAGCAGCACCGAGGCGGTCCAGATGGCCATGAGCAGCGAGGGATGGAACCGGGCCAGGCGCAGTTGCACCGTGCCGAGTACGGGCGCCGCCAGGCCGACGGCGGCGGCAGCGATGACCAGCGGCTCTCCCGCGGCCAGACCGGCGGCGAGCGTGGCTCCACCCAGGGGGTAGGCGGCCAGCACGATGAGGCGCGTCAGGGTCGGCGCCATTCCCCGAGGCGGGGCGCGCCGCACCCGGCTCGCGATGGCAGGCGGCAATCGCACGGGAGAGAGCATCGGCGGGCCGAGGGCCCGCCTTGATGCCCGGCTCCCCGCTCAGTTCTCCCGTCGGCCGCTCAACCAGGCTCCGGCAATGACCAGTGCCACCCCGGCCACGGCCATCGCGGGCAAGGCCTCCTTGCGGACGAGCGCGCCGAGCAGCAGGGCCACCACCGGCAGGAAGTAGATGGAGACGGCGCCGCGCACCGGCCCCGCCCGCGCCCCCAGGGCGGCGGCGGCGACGAAAGCCACGCCGCTGCCCAGGACGCCGAGCACCAGCATCGCCCCGGCGGCTCCCCAGTCCCACTCGGATCGGGGCAGGCCCCACAACCCGAAAGGCAGCACCAGGGCGATGGCCACCAGTTGCGCCCGCAGCAGCACGGGCAGGCTGCCGTAGCGCTGGGTGAGGGGCACCGCCAGGTTGAAGGCCACGGCATACATGATGGTGGCCGCCAGCATCAGGGCGATCCCCAGAGGGCTGCCCTCGACCCCGCCGGCCTCCGCCAGGGTGACCAGCAGCACCCCGGTGAAGCCCACCGCCAGGCCTGCGGCCTGGGCCGGCCCGGGGGGCCGCCGCAGCAGGACGGCGGCGAGGGCGGCGGAGAAGAGCGGCATGCTGCCGTTGATGGCCCCCGCCGTGGACGAGTTCACCCACTGCTGGGCGATGGGATAGAGCAGCAGGGGGACGGCCATCCACACCAGGGCGAGCAGGCCGATGCGGGGCCAGTCGGCCCGCTCCACCGGCCGCCGGGTGCGGGGGAAGAGGGCCAGGGCGGCGGCGCCCAGCAGCAGGCGGCTCAGGGTGACCACGGGCGGGGAGAAGTGGTCGAGGCCCTCGGCGATCCACAGGAACGACGACCCCCACATGAGGGCCACCGCCGCCACCAGGGCCCATTCCACCGGGCCGAAGGCCTCCCGGCGGGTCCCGGGGGCGGTGGTCAGGACGGGGCGGCGGGCCATGAGGGGGCACACTAGGTGGGCCTGCGCCGCGGCGGAACCCGGCCGAGGGGGCAGGCCGGGTGCCGCCGTGGCGGGGGGAAGCGCCGCAGGTGCCTCAGCCGTCGGTGCGTTCCGCCAGGGTCACCGGCACGGTGATCTCCTGGTCGCCGCGTTGCACGGTGAGGGTCACCGTGTCGCCGGGCAGCGAGGCCCGCACCGCGGCGCCGAGGTCGGAGAAGCCCTGGATGGGCCGGCCGGCGTAGCCGGTCACCAGATCGCCCACCCGGAGCCCGGCAGCCTGGGCCGGGCTTCCGTCCAGCACCCCGGTGATCAGGGCTCCCCGCGGGCCGGTGGCGGGATCGGTGCCGTTCACCCCGAGCAGGGCAGGGCGGATCTCCTCGCCGGCGATGAGGCGGTCCGCTACCGAGACGGCGGTGTCGATGGGGATGGCGAAGCCGACGCCGTCGCTTCCTCCCGAGCGGGAGTAGATGGCGTTGTTGATGCCGATGACCCGGCCGTGGCGGTCGGCGAGGGCTCCGCCTGAGTTGCCCGGGTTGATGGGCGTGTCGGTCTGGATCAAGGTGCGGGGCACCCCGTCGGGGCCGGTGATGGTGCGGCCCACCGCGCTCACCACCCCCGCGGTGACCGTCTGCTCCAGGCCCCACGGGCTGCCGATGGCGATGGCCATCTGGCCGACCCGCACCTCGGCCCCGGTGGCGAGGGGGGCGGCGGGCAGTCCTTCCTGCTCCACGCGGATCACCGCCACGTCGCTGTTCTGGTCGAAGCCGACCACCTCGCCGTCCAGGCGGGTGCCGTCGGCCAGGCGCACGCCGACACCCCGGCGGCCCTCGACGACGTGGGCGGCGGTGAGGAGGTAGCCGTCGGATCGGTAGACGACCCCCGAGCCCAGGCCGCTCCGGGTCTCGATCTGCACCACCGACGGCGACAGGGCGGCGGCGACGTCGGCCACCGGTTCGTCGGAGGCGCCGATGGTGCTCGCGGTGGTGGCGGTGGTGGTGGTAGGGATCGCCGCCGGGAAGCCCCCGTCGCCC
>VGBK01000050.1 GCA_016870535.1 Actinomycetota bacterium
GCGGACCCCCCCTCAATCACCTGCCGGTACAGCGCGGCCGCCCGTCCCCGGCCGTCCGTGTGGTCCCCCGGGACGATGCTGCCCAGCTCCTCGTAGCCGGGGGTGTTGGGAGAGGCGACGGGGGGACTGAAGAACACCATGTCAGGGCCCGCGGTCGGGTCATAGCTCAAGATGTCCTGTCCGCAGACGGGCAGGACCAGCTTGGAGTTCCCTCTGCCGTATGCCTGGAGCGGGTAGTTGAGGTCGCCGAGGGCGATCCTGTCTCGGGTCGACCCGTCCGGGTAGGTGGCCACCTGCCGAAACCTCCCTTCGGCGAAGTCGGCCCAGGTCTCCAGCCGCAGGGTCGACGTGCCGGCGCCACTGCCCTGCTCGCAGGACAGGTCGGCGACGAGGGTGAGCTCGACGACCTGATACCGCACCGACACCTCCTCCGAGTCGGCAGGCGTGGAGTCCGATCCCGGCCAGAGGAACAGGCGAACCGCACCGAATCCCAGAAGCACCACTGCGAAACTGGCGGCAGCCACCAGCGGGCCCCGCCGGGCCCTCCCACCCGGGCGCGTCGGCACATCTCGGATGGGTGGTGGCGGTGGGGCAGCCTCCCCGATCTTGCGCACCAGCCGCCGGAGGCGCTCGTCCAGTTCGCTCATGTCAGAACCTCCCGTAGGCGCTCTCGTGCCCGCCCGAGCTGTCGGCGCACCGTGCCCTCGCCGACCCCAATCAGATCGGCGACGGTGCCGGCATCGAGATCGTCCCAATAGGTCAGGAACACCACGGCCCGCTGCTGCGGGCTCAACCGGGCTACCGCCGCCGCCACCTCAGGCTCGAACTCCGCCATCTCATACGACTCACGACGGGAGGCGCGGGCCTCGCGCGACAGACGACGATGGTTCGCCCGATGGAACATCCGCGCCTCGAACATCACCGCACGGAACATCAACGCCCGCCGATTCGATGCTTCTCCCCACACACGAGAAGCCATCACCCGGACCATCGCATCCGCCACGACGTCTGCGGCATGGGATGGCCCCACCAAACCGGTGGCGAACCGCGTCAACTCTGCGGCATGGGTCGCGTACAGGTGCGCGGACATCGCGTCGATCACTGTCACCAACCCTATGTAGCCGCCGACCGCCGTGCCGGCTGACAAGCCCGAGGTGACGCCTGCCAGCGCCATTCCTCTTCTCCCTCGGGGGGACAGGGGGAGGCAGCCCCTGTCTCCTCCCCCGTGGGGACGGGGGAGGTGGCCCGCCAGGGCCGGAGGGGGAAGCCAAACACGCAGACCCCAGGTCGCGCCCTCCGCTTCCCTCCCCCCAACCCCCTCCCGCTGGAGCGGGAGGGGGAGCCAGGCTCTTCTCCTCCCCCGTGGGGACGGGGGAGGTGGCCCGCCAGGGCCGGAGGGGGAAGCCGTCCTCTCCTCCCCCGTGGGGACGGGGGAGGTGGCGGCGAGGCGCTGCAAGCCGCCGGAGGGGGAAGCCGTCCTCTCCTCCCCCGTGGGGACGGGGGAGGTGGCCCGCCAGGGCCGGAGGGGGAAGCCAAACACGCAGACCCCACCCGCGCCCTCCGCTTCCCTCCCCCCAACCCCCTCCCGCTGGAGCGGGAGGGGGAGCCGTCCGCTGCTCTCCCCGCCGCCGCGAGGAAGGGAACCCCACCCTCGGCCAGGGTGCGGGAATGTCACCTGACGCAGTGGGCTGGGTGACGTAACCTGCGAGGGGAGGGATGATGCGGAGGATTGATGTTCGCCCGCTGGCTGCGGCGGTCGCTTTGGCCGGTGTGCTGGCTGCCGGTTGCGGCTCCCCGGACACGCTTCCCCTGGAGACCTCATTCCCTTGGCCCGCCGGTGTCTGGGCTCTTGAGTCCTTCGCGGTGGATGGTGTGGGATCGGAAGTCGCTGTCGGTGTGAACACGGCATACGCACCCTGGGTGAGGATGTCCGACGGGGTGACCGGGATGCTCGGATGCAATGACTTCCAGGCAAGAGGCGTGGAGTTCGCCGAGGGGATTCTCATCTTCGATGACTACATCCAGTCCGCCGTCCTGTGCGGCCATGACTACACCGCAGGCCGGATGGCCGTTGAGCACGCCTTCGCGACGGCTTTCGCCGAACGAGGGGCCGGGATAAGGGTGGAGGTGAGTGGGGACGGAATGACCTGGTCGACCAGTCGGGTGCGCCTGGTGTTCGTCTCGGTGGAGGCGCCTCCAGAGCCGCCTCCCCTGCCGCCGGCGAGGAGGGCGGGGCGGCTGGACTGCTCTCCCGGGGTGCTTGTCGAGGAGCGGGTGGACGCAGCCGGGCAAGATCCCGAGGCTCTGATCAGGCGGGCTGCTCCGGAGGTGTCGGCTGTTGAGGTGGAACCGCCATCATTCTGGTGGGGTTATGACGAAGCAGGGGTGGTGGTCGCCGGACTCGGGTTGGGCGACACCGTTCCCGCCGTGTACCAGGTATGGACCTGTGCGGAAGGCAGCCCCGCTGGGTGATGGCCGCCTCTGTGTCAACCTGGGGTGCTGCTCGCTAAACACCCCCTTCTTCTTCTCCCCCGTGGGGACGGGGGAGATGGCCGAAGGCCAGAGGGGGATGCCTGTCAGCCCGACCTTGCGACGCGTGCTGCCCCCTCCCTACCCCTCCCCCATCGCCATGGGGGAGGGAACCGCAGCCTGGGCAGACGTGCCGTGATCCGACCGAAGGCCCGGTCACCGCCCGGGCAGCCACCCTGATCCGGAAGGCCGGCCCAGGAAGATCGCCGCATGAGCGCCGAGGCAGTCCTACCCCCTTTGCCTCCGCACCGGTCCCTCGACCGGCGGGGGCGGCGCCCCGGCCGAGCCCGCCCCGTAGATGTCGGTGACGCGCGACAGACGGTCGAACCGGTGGTGGGCGGTGATGTAGCGCACCGTCCCGGTGCGGGAGCGCATCACCACCGTGTGCGTCGAGGCGCCTCCGGGGGTGTAACGCACCCCGTCGAGCAGTTCGCCGGGGGTGACGCCGGTGGCGGCGAAGAACACCTCCCCACCCCGCACCAGGTCGTCGCGGGTGAGCACCTGCCGCAGGTCGAGGCCCGCTTCGGCGGCGTACTGCCTCTCGGTCTCGTCCCGCGGCCAGAGCCGGCACTGCAAGCCGCCGCCCACACACTTCAGGGCACAGGCGGCGGTGACCGCCTCCGGGGAGCCGCCGATCCCCAGGAGGATGTCGATGCCGCTGCCCTCGGTGGCGGCGGCGATGGCGGCGGAGATGTCCCCGTCGCGAATGAGGCGGATGCGGGCCCCGACGCGCCGCACCGCTTCGATGTGCGGCCGGTTGCGGGGGCGGTCGAGGATGATGGCGGTCAGGTCGTCCACCCCCTTGCCGGTGGCCCGGGCCACCCGCCGCAAGTTCTCCTCGACCGGGGCGTCGAGGTCGATGACCCCGGCGGACTCCTCCCCCACGGCGATCTTGTCCATGTACACCAGGCGGCCCGGGGCGTACATCGTGCCTCGCTCTGCCAGGGCCAGCACCGCCAGGGCGCCGGGACCTCCCTCCGCGGTGAGGCGGGTGCCGTCGACCGGGTCCACCGCCACGTCGACCAGGGGGCCTTTCCCGCTGCCGATGGGCTCCCCGTTGGCCAGCATCGGGGCGGCGTCCTTCTCGCCCTCCCCGATGACCACCACCCCGTCGATCTCGAGGGTGGCCAGCATGGCCCGCATGGCATCCACCGCCGCCTGGTCCACCGCCTCCTTGTCGCCCCGGCCCTGCCGGCGGGCCGCCGCCAGGGCGGCCGCCTCGGTGACCCGGGCCAGTTCCAGGGCGAGATTGCGGTCGGGGGCGAGGCTGCTCAACCCGGGAGCCTGACGATCAGGGCGTCCCCCTGGCCGCCGCCGCCGCACAGGGCGGCACCTCCCAGGCTGCCGCCGGTGCGGCGCAGGGCGTTGATCAGGGTGACCACGATGCGGGCGCCGGTAGCACCCAGGGGATGGCCCAGCGCCACCGCCCCGCCGTGCAGGTTCACCTTCTCGCGCGGGATGCCCATCAGCCGCGCCGACCACAGCGCCACCGCGGCGAAGGCCTCGTTCAACTCCACCAGGTCGAGGTCCCCCACGGTGAGGCCGGCTCGGGCCAGGGCCTGCTCCAGAGCCTGGGCGGGCCGCTCGTGCAGGGTGGCATCGGGCCCGGCCGCCTGCCCGTAGGCGACGATCTCGGCCAGGATCGGCAGGCCCGCCGCCGTCGCCGCCTCCCGGTCGGCGATGACCAGGGCGGCGGCGCCGTTGGAGATCTGCGAGGCGTTGCCCGCGGTGATGGTCCCCCCCTCGGCGAAAGCGGGGCGCAGCCTGCCCAGGGCTTCGGCCGTCGAGTCGGGGCGGATGCCCTCATCGGCGGCGACCACCAACGGCTCCCCCTTGCGCTGGGGCACCGCCACCGGGACGATCTCGCCGTCGAAGGCTCCCGCGGCGGCCGCGGCTGCAGCCAGTTGATGGCTGGCGGCGGCCCACTCGTCCTGTTCTGCCCGGCCGATGCCCAACTCGGCGTTGCGCTTGTCCGAAGTGGCCCCCATCAGGCAGTCGTCGAAGGCGCAGAAGAGGCCGTCGTGCTCCATGAGATCGACCATCGGGCTCCGGCCCATGCGGGCGCCGTAGCGGGCCGCGGGGAAGGCGTAAGGGGCCAGGTCCATGGACTCCATGCCCCCCGCCACCACGAAGGCCGCCTCTCCCAGGCGGATGTCCTTGTCGGCCAGGGCGATGGCGGTCATCCCCGAGAGGCACACCTTGTTGATCGTGGTGGCCGGCACCGACATGGGAAGGCCGCCGCGCACCGCCGCCTGGCGGGCGGTTATCTGTCCCGCGCCCGCCTGGATGACGTGCCCGAAATACACCGCGTCGACCTGCTCGGCGGCCAGTCCGGCACGCTCCAGCGCGGCGGCGATCGACACCCCGCCCAACTGCACCGCCGGCACCCCGGCGAAGGCGCCTCCGAAACGGCCCAGCGGAGTGCGGGCGATGGAGCAGACGACGGAACCCATGAACCCTCCTGTTGGCGTACGGACCAGGCTACCCGGCGCGACTCCGGGCGGCTCCCGCCTCACACCCCGGTAACCTGGCGATCCGGCGAGAGAGAGACATGCTGCTGCTCAACCTGGATCACGTGGCGCTGGCGGTCCACGACCTCGACGAAGCCCTGGCCCGCTTCCGGGGTCTGTACGGCGCCGCCCCGGAGTGGCGCGAGGTGGTCGAGGAGCAGGGGGTGGAGGAGGCGATGCTCCTGGTGGGTGGGTCGAAGCTCCAGTTGCTGGCCCCGCTGGGCCCGGACACCCCGGTGGGCCGCTTCCTTGCCCGCCGCGGCGAAGGGTTGCATCACCTGGCCTTCGCCGTGCCCGACCTGGATGCCGCCCTGGCCCACCTGGCTGCCGAGGGCGCCGAGTTGATCGACCGCCACCCGCGTCGCGGTGGAGCCGGCAGGCGCATCGCCTTCGTGCACCCCCGCTCTTTCGGCGGCACGCTCACCGAACTCGTGGAGATCGCATGAGCCCCGGCCCGCGGGTCCACCGCTGCCCACCCGGCCCGGCGGTCCCCGGCAGGCATCAGGTCTCGCCCCAGGAGGTTGCTGCCATCCTGGCCGCCGTCCAGGATCTCCTGGAGGCGGAGACGGCGAGCGACGACCCCGCCGTGACGATGCTCGACGCCTGGGAGGCCGCGGGGCGGCAGAGCCGCCAGTCGCGAGGCGGGACCCGGCTCCCCCGCCCTCCGGCCGATCCGAGCGGCCTTTAGGGGCCGCGCGGATTGGGCGAGCGGAGCGAGCCCCATCCGCCGGACCCCCGCCCGAAGGCGCAGCTTCTTCGGGCGGAAAAGACCAGACAGCGGGCGAAGCCCACCGCCTATCCGCTAGGCCCCTTAGGGGCCGCGCGGATTGGGCGAGCGGAGCGAGCCCCATCCGCCGGACCCCCGCCCGAAGGCGCAGCTTCTTCGGGCGGAACAGACCAGACAGCGGGCGAAGCCCACCGCCTATCCGCTAGGCCCCTTAGGGGCCGCGCGGATTGGGCGAGCGGAGCGAGCCCCATCCGCCGGACCCCCGCCCGAAGGCGCAGCTTCTTCGGGCGGAACAGACCAGACAGCGGGCGAAGCCCACCGCCTATCCGCTAGGCCCCTTAAGACGGCACAGAGACGGGAACGTTCCGTGGCACCTCGGCCGCCGGGAGGGTGAAGCAGAAGCGGGCCCCGGCGGGGAAGCCGGGCTCGTACCAGATCCGTCCCCCCATCGCCTCCACGAGCACCCGGCTCACCGACAGGCCGAGGCCCAGACCCAGGCCCAGGCCGCCGCCCGGCTTCCCCTGTTCGAACGGGGAGAAAATGCGCTCCTGCTGGTCTTCCGAGACGCCGGGGCCGTCGTCGGCCACCACCACCAGCCACTCGCCGCCCACGAGGGCGGATTCCACCGTCACCTGGGCACCCCCGTGCCGGGAGGCGTTCTCGAGAAGGTTGCGCAGCACTTGCTCCACCCGGTTGGGGTCGGCCCGCACCACGGCGCTCCCACTCACCGAGACCGCCACCGACTTCTCCCCTCCCGGCGGGAAGACCAGATTGGCGATGCGGAAGGCCGCCGGCCCCAGGGCGAAATCGGTCACCTCGATGGGAAGGCGGCCCGCCTCCAGGCGCGGCACCACCAGGACGTCGTCGACCAGGGCCTTGAGGTGCTCTGCCTCCCGGCACACCAGGTCGAGGAACTCGTCCACCTCGGCCGGGTCGAAGGTGCGCCACGATTCCCGCAGGGCCAGGGCGAACCCGGCGATGTTGGTGAGGGGGGTGCGCAGTTCGTGGCTGACCATCGACACGAACTCGTTCTTGACCGCCGCCGCCCGATGCTCCGCCTCCAGGGCCTCGGCCTGCCGGTGCCGCCCCAGGGTGACCGCGCGGGCGGCGCCCAGGGTCAGCACACTGAGGGCCGCTAGGTAGAAGCCGCTTTCGATCCAGGCCGCGGCCTGATCGAAGTCCGAAGCGAGGCCATTCGGAGGGGACCAGACCATCAGGCGCAGCGCAGCTCCACCGCCCATGGCGACCAGCACGATCGGAAGGTGGCGACGGGGAAGGAGCAGGGCGGCGGCGGCCAGCAGGTAGGCAAGGACCGCGGCCACCGGCCCGTTCACCCTTACCCCGACACCGGCGACCGAGCAGAGCAGCAGGGCGTCGATGGTCAGTGCTGGCAGGGCGGACCGACGCGGTCGGTCGACAAGAGCGTGGAGCACAACGAGTACAGCGACCAGGGTCTTCATTCGGGCGCCGGGAGTACCTGCGGCCCAGGCCGCCGCGGCGACGCCGAAGAGAGCAGTTCCCAGAAGGGCACGGGAGATCCGGACGACCGTTCTCACCGCGACGTAGGGAAGAGGTACGCCCTCGTCTGAAGTCCGCGCCCGTGGTTCCTGGGTGTTCATCCCAGACAACCTATCGGCGCTCCAGCGGCGGACTGAAGCGGCGGGAAAGCGCTTGCCGGCGAACCCGCCGCCAAGGCCCGTCGGCGGCGGTACCTCTCCGGGCGCTCAGTCGCCGAGGATCTCCACCTGTTCCAGGTAGACCGTCTCCAGGGGCCGGCTGTTCACCGGGTCGGGCGGGGCGGGCCCCAGAGGGACGGCGGCAATGCGATCGAGGACGTCGTAGCCGTCGACCACCCTCCCGAACACCGTGTAGGCGGGCGGCAGGCCGATGTCCTCGAGGGCGATGAAGAACTGGCTCCCGCCGCTCTCGGGGCGGCCCGAGTTGGCCATCGCCACCACGCCCTTGGTGTAGGCGAAGTCGGCGGCGGGGAACTCGTCGGGGAGGCGGTAGCCGGGGCTGCCCGTGCCGGAAGCGGTCGGGTCGCCGGCCTGGAAGACGAAGCCCGGCAGGACCCGATGCGACACCGTGCCGTCGAAGTAGCCCTGCCCGGCCAGGAACACGAAGGAGTTGACCGTCTGGGGAGCCAGCGCCGGGTCGAGTTCCAGGGTGATGAGCCCGCAGGAGGTGTGCAAGACGACCTGCACCGGCCGGGCGACGCCGGCGTCGCCCGGGGCGTCGAACTGCATGTCCCTCGCCGGGGCGGGGGCGGCCGCCCCGCACGCCGTGGGCTGGGCCCGGAAGGCGAGGTATTCGGCGGTGGCCACGGCGGCCCCGCCCGGGGTCGAGGTCCCGTCGCCGCCGGCCCCGGTACTGGTGGGAGCGGAGCCACCCCCGCAAGCCCCGGCCAGGGCGGCCAGCAGGGCGGAGACCAGGAGCGTTCGTCGAGTCATGGCCGGGGCACTATAGGGGGCCCTCGGTACACTCAGCCGCCTATGGCGGTCATCGTCCAGAAGTACGGCGGGACCTCGGTGGGCGACGCCGAGCGAATCCGCGCCGTGGCTCGCCGCGTCGCCGTCACCCGCCTGGCAGGCCACGAGGTGGTGGTGATCGTCTCGGCGATGGGCCACACCACCGACCACTTCCTCGACCTGTCCCGCCAGGTGAGCCCCAACGACCACCCTCGCGAGATGGACATGCTGCTCACCGCCGGGGAGCGCATCTCCATGGCCCTCCTCGCCATGGCCATTCGCGACCTGGGGGTCGAGGCGGTCAGCCTGACCGGGTCGCAGGCGGGCATCCTCACCAACACCGTCCACGGCCGGGCCGAGATCGAGGAGGTGCGCGCCTTCCGGGTCAAGGAGCACCTCGACCGCGGCGACGTGGTCATCGTCGCCGGCTTCCAGGGGGTCTCGGCCGTCAACAAGGAGATCACCACCCTGGGCCGGGGCGGCTCCGACGCCACCGCGGTGGCCATGGCCTCCTACCTCGGGGCCGATGCCTGCGAGGTCTACACCGATGTCGATGGGGTGTTCACCGCCGACCCCCGGTTGGTGCCCGAGGCCCGCAAGTTGGACGAGGTCTCTTACGACGAGATGGCCGAGATGGCCGGCGCCGGCGCCGCCGTGTTGATGTCGCGCTCGGTCGAGTTGGGGCGGCGCTGGGGGGTGCCCCTCCACGTGCGCTCCTCGTTCCATCACGGCGAGGGCACCTGGGTGCGGCCCGCCACCGCCGGGCCGCCCCGTCTGATCGGCATCGCCCACGACCCCGACCAGGCCCTGGTCGGCCTGGCCGCCGAGGAAGACGCCGCCGTAGTGGCAGAGGCGCTGCTGGCCGCGGCCATCCCCGCCGACACCGTTGGGGTGGGGCGGGACGGGGCCGGTGCCGCCGTCCCCCGGGACCAGGCGGCTGCCGCGGTGGCGGCGCTGGCTGCGAGGCCCGGCTCCGGGGAGGTCGTCCTCAACGAGGGGGTGGGCAAGGTGTCCCTGGTGGGGGCGGGCGTCGCGGACCGGCCGGACACCGTCGCCCGCGCCGGCGAGGTCCTGGATGCCGCCGGCATCCCCGTCCTGCTGACGGCGGCCACTCCCCTGCGGCTCTCCTCACTGGTCCCCGCCGAAAGCCTCGACGAGGCGGTGCGCGTGCTGCACGGCGTCTTCTTTGCTCCCGGGCCCGGGGGGGCGCGATGAGCCGTCGCCGGGTTGCGGTGGTCGGAGCCACGGGAGCGGTGGGACGGCAGATGGTCGCCACCCTGGAGCGCCGCTCCTTCCCGGTGGCGGACCTGCGCCTCATGGCCTCGGCTCGCTCCGCCGGCACCCGGGTCGCCACCCGGTGGGGCGAGGTCGAGGTCGAGGATCTGGCTTCGGCCGACCCGGCGGGCATCGAGGTGGCGTTGTTCTCGGCCGGCGCGGCCCGCTCCCGGGAGCACGCGCCCCGCTTCGCCGCCGCCGGGGCGGTGGTGGTGGACAACTCCTCGGCCTGGCGCATGGCTCCGGAAGTCCCCCTGGTGGTGGCCGGGGTCAACGATGCCGCCGCCCGGGAGCACCACGGGATCATCGCCAACCCCAACTGCACCACGATGGTGCTCCTCATGGCGGTGGCACCGCTGCACCGCGCTGCCGGTCTGGAGTCGATGGTGGTCGCCTCCTACCAGTCGGTGTCGGGGACGGGGCAGAAAGGCATGGCCACCCTGGCTGCAGAGGTCGAGCACTTCTCCCGCGATCTGGAAGCCCTGCAGCACGGCGGTTGGGTCGATCCCGGCGGCGAGGTGTATGTGCGGCCCATCGGCTTCAACGTGCTGCCCCTGGCCGGGGCGATGGCGGCGCAGGCCTACACCGACGAAGAGTGGAAACTGGTCAACGAGACCCGCAAGATCCTGGATGCCCCCGGTGCGGCGGTGGAGCCCACCTGCGTGCGGGTGCCGGTGATGGTGGGCCACGGCCTGGCGGCATCTTGCTGGTTTGCCCGGCCGTTGGGACGGGAGGAAGCCGAGGCCCGCATCGAGGCGGCCCCCGGCGTTGAGTTGTGGCGCGACCGGGTGCCCACCCCCCTCGACTGTGCCGGGAAGGATGAGGTTCTGTGCGGCCGGGTGCGCGACACGCTGGGCCGCCCCGGCGGCATCTCGCTCTGGGCGGTGGGCGACAACCTGCTCAAGGGAGCCGCGCTGAACGCGGTGCAGATCGTCGAACTGCTGGGCTGAGGCGTCCTTCCCGGCCGGGCAGAGCAGCACGGGTGCGAGCCCCGTCGCCGCCTCAGCCTCCGCCGACCAACCGGTCGAACAGCGTGCCCACCCCGTAAGCCAGGGCGCCGCCGAGGGTGGCGACGGCCAGGTTCTCCAGGGCGGCCCGCACCGGGCGGCCGCGGGTCGCCCAGGTCTTCACCGCCCCCACCGCCAGCAGAGCCAGCGCGGTGCCGACCGCCGCCAGCAGCAGGCCGAGATGCGTGTCCTTCACGAAGACGAAGGGCAGCACCGGGGGACCCGACCCCAGGGCGAAGAGAAGTCCGGAGAGGTACATCGCGGTGTACGGTCGGCGCCGCTCGGACTCCACCACCCCGAACTCCAGGGCGGTCATCACCTTGAGCAGGGAGTCGTCGTCGCGGCCGAAGTGCTCCACCACCCTCTCCTGCAGTTCGCCGGCCAAGCCGATCCTTCCCAGGCGGTCGGCCAACTCGTGCAGTTCGGCTGCGCGATGCTCCCGGATGTGACGCCGTTCCAGCGCCAACTCACCCTCGAACAACTCGTCCTGCGATTTGGTGGCGAGGTACTCCCCGGCGGCCATGCTGATCGCCCCGGCGATGGCCCCGGCGATGCCGGTGAGGAGTACCTGGCGCGTGTTGAGACCGCCCCCCACCACCGCCGCGACGAGCAGCAGCATCGAGACCAGGCCGTCGTTGACCCCAAGGATGGCGTCGCGCAGATACGGCCGGCTGCGCCCGAGGTGCTCGGTGAACGACGGGCTGTGGCGGTAGTGGAGCGCGCCGGTCATCGCGCCGAGTCTACGGGGGTGTCGCCGGGCCGGAGTCGGATCCCGGGGCTCCCCCGGTTGGCCATCAACCGGCGGCGGCCTCGACCCGGTTGAGGATCTCGTCGACCTCCCCGGCGCCGATGATCAGCGGCAGGCGGAACCGCACCGACGTCGGTCCCGAGGCCAGAGCCACCAGTTCGCGCGCGAACATGGCCTCCAGCAGCCTCCCCCGGGCCTCCGCCGACTCCAGGGTGATGGCCACCAGCGAGCCGCGGCCGCGCGGACTGGTGAAAGCCCCGGTGCGCCGCGCGATGTCTCGCAACCCGGCCACCAGGCGGTCCCCCATGGCCGCGATGCTGTCGGCCAGGCCGTCTTCTTCGATGATCTCGATGAAGCGCCGGCAGCGCACCATGTCCACCAGGTTGCCGCCCCAGGTGGAGTTGATCCGGCTGGGGACGGCGAAGACATTGCCCTCCACCTCGTCCACCCGGGTGGAGGCGTAGATCCCGCAGACCTGGGTCTTCTTGCCGAAGGCGACGATGTCGGGGGCCACCCCCAGATGCTGCCAGAACCAGGCCTTACCGGACCCGTAGAAGCCGGTCTGCACCTCGTCGTAGATCAGCATGGCTTCCTGTTGGTCGGCGTACTGCCGCAGGCGGCTGAAGAACTCCGCGCGGAAGTGGTTGTCGCCCCCCTCCCCCTGCATGGGCTCGATGATGATGGCGGCCACCTTGCCCGGATGAGCGGCGAAGGCCGCCTCCAGGTCCTCCACCGCCCGCCGCTCCTCGGACTCGATGTCGTTGGCGATGCCTCCCTCGAGGTCGAAGTCAATCGCCGGGTTGTGGATGCGCGGCCAGGGGAACTTGGGGAAGAGGCCGATCTTGTCGGGGCGGGTGTTGGTCAGGCTCAGGGTGTATCCGGAGCGGCCGTGGAAGGCCTGCCGGAAGTGGACGACCACCAGGTCCTCGACCGGATCCTCGAGCCGGGTGCGCCCGAGCCGCCGCGCCTTCCAGTCGAAGGCGGCCTTGAGGGCGTTCTCCACCCCCAGGGCGCCGCCCGCGATCCAGAAGTGATGGGGGAATCCCGGGGGCGTGGCCCGCGTGCCGAAAGCCTCCACGAACGCCGCCATCTCCAGGGTGTAGACATCGGAGTTGGTCACGTTGGTGCCGGCCGCCCGCAGCAGTTCGGCCTGGAAGGCGGGCTCCAGGAGCTTGGGATGGTTGAAGCCCATGGGCCAGGAGGCAAAGAAGGAGAAGGCGTCCAGGTACCGCTTCCCGGTGAGGGCGTCGTGCATCCAGACGCCTTGCGAGCGCTCCAGATCGAGCACGACGGCCATCCCGTCGGCCAGCTGGTACTTGCCCAGCGTCGAGTGCACGGCATCCGGGCGAATCATTCCGCCTCCTCCATCCACGACTGCTCCGGGCGAGACGCCCGCTTCCCGCGCCCCCCACGGCAAACCCCGGCCTGCCGAAGGCTCCGCCACACCCGCGGCGGAGCCGGCGCGGCCACCACCCTAGAGGCCTGCGCCGAGCGCCATGAGGGCCAAAGGCCCCTGCCCCCCTCGCCCCCTCCCGCTGGGGCGAAAGCGGACACCCTCCCCCTCACCCCCTCCCGCTGGAGCGGGAGGGGGGGTGGTC
>VGBK01000051.1 GCA_016870535.1 Actinomycetota bacterium
CCCGCCGCCCAGGTCCACCGGCCGGGAGGATTCCGACTCGGCCTCGGTGGGGGGATCCAGGGCGAGGCGTGACGGGCGTCTTCCCTGGACGTGGTGGGCTACGGCGTGGCCGGCTTTCCGGTAGGCCCGGCTCCGGCGCTCGATGTCGGTTTCCCCGCTCATGCGTCCTCCTCGACCCGTCAGGGTAGGCGGCTCCGGGCGAGGCCCCGGCGGGTCACTCGCCGATGACCTTCACCAGCACCCGCTTGCGGCGCCTCCCGTCGAACTCACCGTAGAAGATCTGCTCCCAGGGCCCGAAGTCGAGGTCCCCTCCGGTGATCGCCACCACCACCTCTCGGCCCATCACCTGCCGCTTCAGGTGAGCGTCGGCGTTGTCCTCCCCGGTGCGGTTGTGGTGGTAACGGGACACGGGCTCATGGGGGGCGAGGCTTTCGAGCCACACCTCGTAGTCGTGGTGCAAGCCGCGCTCGTCGTCGTTGATGAAGACGCTGGCGGTGATGTGCATGGCGTTCACCAGCACCAGGCCCTCCTGCACCCCGCTCTCCCGGACCGCCCGCTCCACCTGCGGGGTGATGTTGACGAAACCGCTCCGGGCGGGGATCTCGAACCAGAGTTCCTGGCGGTGGCTCTTCACGTCTGCACCTCTTCCTCAGTCGTTCGCGTCTTGGTAGCGGGCCGCCGGCGGCGGTCGCCATCATCGAACGAAAGGGTCGACGACCGCCGCGGGGCCGGTCCTTCGCCGCGGCGCCCCCATCTTGGCGGATGCGGGGGCGGGTTGTCGGGTGGACGGGGCCGGCGCTACGGAGGCCGGGGCGATTGCCCCGGCCTCCGTGGTAGGTCGACCTGGTCCCGGCTAGGGGACTCGGATGATTCTGTTCTGCGGGCCGGGGGCCACCGGCGAGTTGGCCCCGAAGTAGAGGACCAGGGCGTCGAGGTCGATCATGCCCGTGATCCGGCCGGTGCCCTGGGTGAAGACGGTGAAGCGGTCGCCGCCGTCGGCGAGGAAGCTGTTCATCGTCACCCGGTACGAGGCCGCCGGGTCGAGGGGAACCCCATGGAGCATGATCGTGGCCGGATCCACCTTCGAGCCCATAGGCGCCGAAGCGCTGTAGGAGTAGGTGAAGCCGCCGGACACCTGGAGGACCCGCGTCCCGATCAGGTCCCATTGCTGCTCTAGCAGAGCGTCGATCTGAGCGCCGGTGAGGGTCAAGGTGGTCAGGTAGTTGCCGAAGGGCTGCACCTTGAAAGCCTCGCCGTAGGTCACCTCGCCGGGCAACTCCGCGCCGCTGATCTCGCTGTAGAGGATGTCGGCCCGAATGCCGCCCGGGTTCATGAAGGCGATGACCGCCCCGCCGATTCCGGGGGCATGAGCCAGCTGAGCGTCGGCGATCACGTCGCCCAGGGCCGACTCACCGGCAGCGTTGGCCGTTCTGGTGATGTTGCCGGTGACCGACCCGATCACCACGTTGGCCAGGGGCGCGGCCAGCGCCTGGTACCTCTCGACCAGCGCTTGCACGTCGGCCGCCGGGGTGACGCCGGCCCGCAGCACGTCGCGGTTGGTGGCGGTGACCGACATCACGTCCTTGGTGACCTTGTTCAGCTTGAGGTCGATCGTGGTGAAGGTCCGGCCGCCGTTCCTCGAGCTGGTCACCGTCCGGCCGTCGATGTTGCAGATGTAGTTCTGGTGGGTGTGGCCGGTGATGAAGAGGTCTACCTCGTCGTCGGTGCGGTCGACGATGTCGACGATCGCCCCGGTGCAGCCGCCGGCCGAGGAGTAGCCGCCTTCATGCACCACCGCCACGATGGTCTCGATCTGCCGCTTCTTGAGGACCTCGACCCACCTGTTGATGGTGTCGGCCTCGTCGAGGAAGACCAGACCCTCGGTGGCGGAGGCGGTGACGATGCTGGGAGTGTCCTCGAGCACCACGCCGACGAACGCCACCCGTACCCCGCCGAAGGTCATGACCTTGTAGGGCGGGAACAGCGTCTTGCCGGTGTCCTCGCGGATCACGTTGGCCGCCAGGAAGGGGAAGGCGGCTCCGTCGAACCCGTCGCCGTCCAGGCACCCGTCCACCGGATGGCAGCCCCCGTACTGCATGCGGAGCAGTTCTTCCCAGCCTTCATCCAACTCGTGATTGCCGACCACGGCGATGTCGACTCCCATGAGGTTGGCGGCCTCGATGGTGGGCTCGTCGTGGAACAGGGCGGACGTCAGGGGACTGGCCCCGATGAGGTCACCTCCGGACACGATCACCGTGTGACGGGCGGTGGCCTCCAGATCCCTGAAGTAGGTGGCCATGTAGGCGGCGCCTCCCAGGGTGGTGCTGTAGGGCTCGATCTGGCCGTGGAAGTCGCTGAAGGCAAGGATTCGCACCTCTACCGGGGGGGCGGTGGCCGCCCCCTTGCCCGGCGCTGCCCCGGCCGCCGGTACGAGGACGAGCAGCAGACCGACCATGAGTGCCGTCAGTGTTCTCGCTTTCCGCATGGGCCCTCCTTGCCCTCGGATCCCTCCTCCAGAGGAGGGGCTCACTGCGCTGGCTGTGGTCCC
This sequence comes from Actinomycetota bacterium, assembly GCA_016870535.1. Taxonomy (GTDB): domain Bacteria; phylum Actinomycetota; class Acidimicrobiia; order Spongiisociales; family UBA11373; genus VGBK01. The sequence goes on from VGBK01000051.1 coordinate 2,549, forward strand.
GCGGCAAGGCCGGAGTGCCCGGTCACCGCGCGCCACATGCTACGCGGCTGCGCCGGGGCGCGCTCGGTCGGCTCACCCCCGACGCCGTCTACTCCGGAGGGAGTTGCAGGACCAGGGCGGCGAAGGGCGGCAGCGCGCCCAGCGGCGCGCCGACGGACGAACCCGCCGCCGGGCCGGCTGCGAGGCCGCCGGCCACCACGACGGCCCGGTCCAGGCCCCGCAGGGCATCCCCGTCGACGGCCAGGAGGTAGTCGGCGACGGCCCCGCCGGTCAGGTTGACCACCACCAGCACGTGGTCGTCGCCGGCGCTCCGCAGGTAGGCGGCCACCCCCTCGTTCCCCGTCTCGACGGTCGTGAGGTCGCCGAAGCGCAGGGCGGGGCTGCCGTTGCGGAAGTGGATGAGGCGGCGGTAGAGGTTGAGCAGCGACTCGGGGTCGCCATCCTGGACGGCCACGTTGCGTTCGGTGTACCCGGAATCGGCCTCCTCCCAGGGAGTGCCGGAGGTGAAGCCGACGCCCGGCCCCTCCCCGGTCCAGGGCATGGGGGTGCGGATGCGCTCGTCGGGCTTGTCCCCGGCCAAGCCCACCTCCTCCCCGTAGTAGAGGAAGGGGGTGCCCGGCGCGGTGAGGAGCACGGTGGCGCACAGGCGCACGATCGGGGCCACCGATTCGGGAGGAGCGCCGGCGGCGACCGCAGTCCACACCCGGGTCATGTCGTGGTTGGTGAGGAAGGTGGCCGCCCGCCCCGGCCGGTACGAGCCTGCCAACTCCTCCAGGACGTCGATGAGAGGGCCGGCCAGGCCCGTCTGGAGGGCGGCCGACAGCCCTTCCCGGCCGAAATCGAAGTCGAACACCAGGTCGAGCGGCCCGGGCACGTAGCGGGCGGTGACGGCGGTGGGGCTCCACACCTCGCCGAGCACCAGCGCGGTGGGGTCCACGCCGTGGACGAAGCGGGTGAAGTCGGCCATCCAGCGGCGGGAGGCGACGGTGTCCTCCTGCACCGGCCCCCGCTCCACCAGGTGCTTGGCGGCATCGATGCGGAAGCCGTCCACCCCGACCTCCTCCAGCCAGTAGCGGGCGACGTCGTACAACTCGTCCCGCACCGCCGGGTTCTCCAGGTTCAGGTCGGGCATCTTCTCCCAGAAGAGGGCGTAGTAGAAGCGGTCCTCGTGGCGGTGCCACACCTGCTGGTTCCAGGGCCCGCGCCACCCGGGGGAGTCCTCCCGCCACAGGTACCAGTCGGCGTAGGCCGGGTCGCCGGCCGCCGAGGCTTCGAACCAGGGGTGCTCGTCGGAGGTGTGGTTGAGCACCAGGTCGATGAGGACGGCGATGCCCCGGTCGTGGGCGGCGGCGAGGAAAGCCCGGAAGTCCTCCATGGTCCCGTAGTCGGGGTTCACCGCCCGGTAGTCGGTGACGTCGTAGCCGTGGTAGGAGGGGGAGGCGAAGACGGGCATCAGCCAGATGCCGGTGATACCCAGGTCGGTGGTGGTGGCCGGGTCGCCGTCGTTCAGGTAGTCCAGGGAGGCGGTGAGCCCCCGGAAGTCGCCGATGCCGTCGCCGTCGGCGTCCTTGAAGGAGCGCACGAAGATCTCGTAGAAGACGCGTTCGCTCCACCAGGGCAGGCCCGCCTCGGCGGCGCTCCCCGGGGTGCCCCCGCTCCCGCAGGCGGGGAGGGCGAGGACCAGGACGAGCAGAGCGGGGAGCAGGACGAACCGGCGCATGACCTCTCCGGGACGGCGGATGATCGCCAGCGTAGGCCCGGCGCGCCGCTCGGGCACGGCGTACGCTTCCGCCGAGGGAGGTTCGACATGGCAACCAAGAAGTGCCCGTACTGCGCCGAGGAGATCCAGGAGGAGGCGCTGGTCTGCCGGTTCTGCGGCGCTCGCTTCGATGCGGGCGGGGCCGCCGCCCCGGTGGCCCCTCCGCCTGCCGAGCCGGCACTGCCGCCGGCTGCGGCGGTGGCGCCGGTGGGCGAGGTGCGGGAGGGATTAGTGGCCACGCCGCGGCAGGCTTTCGGCTTCTACCTGCACGCCTTTGCGGTGGAGGCCACGCTGATCGTGGTGGTGTTGAGCTGGCTCGGGGTGCGCGCTCTCGACTGGGGCGAGCGGACGAGGGGCGTCTTCCTGGAGGTAGCCCGCCCGGCGCCGATCTTCGTGATCGGGGTGATCGTGCTCCTCCTCGTCTGGGCGCTTGGGGTGCGGCGCCTGGTGCCCCGGCTGCGAGATGTGGGGAGCAAGGGGGTGAGGGAGTTCCGGCGCCGGTGGCGCGCCGACCGGGGCGGCCTGCTGTTGTCGCGTCGGGGCCTCGTGGCCGGGGTGGTGGTGGCCGTCCTCATGTGGGTGGCTCTCGGAGCATCGGCGGTGTGGAACTTCATGCGCGCCGACGACCTGGGGTGGACGCTCCGGCCGGGCATCTACGCCGCCCTGGCGCTGCCCGTCGTCGGGGCGGTGGCCGCCCTGCTGCTGCTCGGCCGCCCGGCCCGGACGGTGCGCCTGGACTCCAAGGGGGCTATCTTCGAGTAGACACCCGGTCGTTCGATTGGCGACCAGATATGAGGCGGCCGGGCCGTCCGGCTACCAGGGGAGGTTCCCGTATGACCAGCACATCGCTCTCGTCCCGGCGCGGCCTCGGCGGCTTCGCCGCCCTGGTCGGGGGGGCGCTCATGATCGTCTCGGTGTTCCTGCCGTGGTTCGATACGCCCGCGGGGGACGTAACTGGATGGGACACCTACACCGCCCTGTCCGACAGCGGGCGGAACATCTTCTACGAGCACTCCTTCTTCGAAGACGGGTTCAGCCCCTTCTTCAGCGGGGTTTCGATGCTCATTGCAGGGGGTCTGCTCGCCCTGATCGGCCTGGCCCTGGTGGCCTCGGTGCGCGGAGGCGCCTTCCGTTTGCCCGCCGCGGGGCGGCTGGCCCTGGCCGTGCTGGCGATCCTCATCCTCGTGGCGGGGATCAGCAACCTGGCCTCGCTGTTCGCCACCGGGCCGGGGAGGGGGATCGTCGACCCCGGGTACGGCCTCTACCTGCTGACCGCAGGCGCCCTGCTCGGCTTCATCGGCGTGCCGGTGGGAGGCGGCAAGGGCCGCTCCTGAGACTCAGGGGGTAGGTGAAGCCCCTCCGGGTCCGGCCCGGAGGGGTCTCTGGCGTCCGTGCGTCTTCTACAGGAAGAGCGGCGCCATCACCAGGGTGACGGTCGCCAGCAGCTTCACGAGCACGTGCAGTGACGGGCCGGCGGTGTCCTTGAAAGGGTCACCTACGGTGTCGCCCACCACGGCGGCCTGGTGGGTGGGGTTCTTCAAGAGAGACCCGTCGGGGGCCCTCAGGTACTTGCCGCCGTGGGCACCAGCCTCGATGTACTTCTTGGCGTTGTCCCAGGCGCCGCCCCCGTTGTTGAAGAACAGCGCCACCAGGATGCCGCCGATGGTGCCGACCATGAGCAGGGCGGCTACCGACTCGGCTGCGACGAGCGGGTCGCTGCCGGTCACGAAGAGCCACTTGAACACCAGCCCCACGCCGATCGGGCCCAGCACCGGGAGCAGGCCGGGGGCCACCATGCGGCGCAGCGCCGACTTGGTGACGATGTCCACGCAGGTCCCGTACTCGGGCTCGAAGTCGTCGGGGAACTGGATGATCTCGTTCTCCCGGGGCAGGTGGGCGTACTGGCGCCGCACCTCGGAGATGATGGACTGGGCGGCCTTCCCCACCGCCCGGATCGCCCACGCCGAGAACAGGAACACCAACATCGCCCCCACCAGGCCGCCGACGAAGACCACCGGCTTGGAGAGGTCGATGGCCCAGGGGGCCGTCCCGCCCGAGTAGTGGAGCACCTCGTCGATGTAGGCCTGGAAGAGCAGGAACGCCGCCAGGCCCGCCGATCCGATGGCGTACCCCTTGGTCAGCGCCTTGGTGGTGTTCCCCACCGCATCGAGACGGTCGGTGCGATGCCGCACTTCCTCGGGCTGCTGGGACATCTCGATGATGCCCCCGGCGTTGTCGGCGATGGGCCCGAAGGTGTCCATCGCCAGGATGAAGGCGGCCGTGGCCAGCATCCCCATGGTGGCGACCGCGGTGCCGAACATGCCGGCGTTCACCCCGGAAGCGTCCGGGAAGGCCGACTGCCCCAGGAAGTAGGAGCCCAGCAGGGCGGCCCCCATGACCAGCACCGGGATGGCGGTGCACTCCAGGCCCACGCCCACCCCGGCGATGATGTTGGTGGCCGGGCCCGTCTCGGAGGCCTCGGCGATCGACTTCACCGGACGGTACTTGTGCTCGGTGTAGTACTGGGTGATGTACACGAAGGCGACCGAGGTGATCACCCCCAGCACGCCGCACAGGAAGAAGTGCCACCAGGCGTTGGGGGCTTCGGAGCTGCGCAGCAGCCAGTAGGTGGCTCCGCCGAAGGCGGCCATGGCCAGCACCACCGCCACGTAGTAGCCGCGGTTGAGCGCCGTCATGGGATCCATCTTCTCTTCGCGATCCATGCGCACCCGCAGGATCCCGACGATGGAGGCGATGATCCCGAAGGCCCGGGCCACCAGGGGGAACATCATCACCCCGACGACCCCGGCCGAGAAGGGCACCCCGGCACGCTCGGCGGAGAGGGCCAGCGAAGCCCCCAGGATCATGGCGCCGATGTTCTCGGCAGCGGTGGATTCGAACAGGTCGGCGCCGCGGCCGGCGCAGTCGCCCACGTTGTCGCCCACCAGGTCGGCGATGACGGCCGGGTTGCGCGGGTCGTCTTCGGGGATGCCGGCCTCCACCTTCCCCACCAGGTCGGCGCCGACGTCGGCTGCCTTGGTGTAGATCCCGCCGCCGAGTTGGGCGAAGAGGGCCACCAGCGAGGCCCCGAACCCGTAGCCCACTATGAGCAGGGGGATGTTCGCCGGGTTCTTCACCGTGCTCAGGGCATCCACCAGGGTGTACAGGGCGGCGATCCCCAGCAGGCTGGTGGCGACCACCAGCAGCCCGGAGACGGCCCCACCCCGCAGGGCGATGCGGAGCGCCCGGTTCAGGCTCGACATGGAAGCGTGCGCCGTGCGGGAGTTGCTGCGGATCGAGATCCACATCCCCACGTAGCCGGCGAAGACCGAGCAGGCCCCCCCGAACAGGAAGGAGATGGTCACCCACAGTGCCAGCTCCAGGGACGAGTCCACCGGGTCGAACTCACGGTGGCCGCGCAGCACGCCGTAGCCGATGAAGAGCAGTGCGCCCAACAGCAGTGCCAGGATCATGATGGTGCGGTTCTGGCGGCGCAGGAAGGCCTCGGCTCCCTGGCGGATGGCCTTGGAGATCTTCTGCATCGCCTCGCTGCCCATGTTGTGCCCCAGCACCCACCGGGCGAGCCCGGCGGCGACCGCCAGGGCTAGCACGCTGACGACGATGACCACGCCGATCAGAAGCCCTTGTCCGTACACCTCCACCTTCCTTCCCGCGTCCCCTCCGTGTGAGGGGACCCCCGTTGCCGGCCGGAACTCCGCGACCGCGCTCCCGACCGCGGGGCCGGCCGGCCCCGGGGCGGGTGTCGCGGCGTTGTTGCGGGGGCCAACCTAGCGCATGGTGAAGGGGCTTCGGCGCGCCGGAGGGCGGCCGCGGCCGCCCTCCGGGTTGGGTAGGTGCGCGGGTCAGGCAGCCTCGGCCGCGGCCGGCATCGGCACCGGGACCCCGCCGTCCCAGGCGAGCATGCGGCTGAGGCGCCCTTCGGCGTTGTAGAGGATGTCGTCGATCACCAGGAAGCCGCGCGCCTCGCGGTAGGCGCCCCGGCCCCCGCCGCAGCGGGTGCCGTCGGGCCCATCGAGGCAGCGGGCGTCCTCGGCGAAGGCGATCACGTCGTAGCGCTGCAGGCGGCCGTAGCCGTCGAGGGCGAGGATCAGGTGGAGGGTCGGGCCGCCGGGGAAGGGAGGCACGGCCGACGGCGTGTGGTCGGGAGCCACCGGCGAGATCCGGCCACCGCCCGGCTCGGCTCCGCCGACTGCCCCCGGGGAGATCGACCAATCGCAGTCGGAGTAGGTGTAGGCCTGGAAGGGGATGTCGCCCTCGGCCAAGGCGTGGCGCAGGTTGCGGTTCATCTTGAAGGCGACCCGGCCGGAGCCCTCCCGGACGGTCCACTCGTAGCCCATCCAGTCGTCGGAGGGGCGCTTGGTGCCGTTGTCGCACCTCACCGGCTTGCCCCAGGACTCGGTGAACCACAGGTTGCCGAACCTGGCCCCGGGCCGCTTGGTGACGGTGATGTAGATGGAGTGGATGGTGCCGTCGGGGAGTTCCTCGTAGTACCAGCCGTCGGCGCTGAGCATGACCTTGCCGGCCCCCCCGGCCGACAGAGCCATGGCCGGGGCGGGGAGCACCAGGGCGGCCACCACGATGGCGGCGGTGACGATGCGCTTCATGGGCGATGCCTTTCCTCGGTCCGGGACGGCTCTTCGGCCGCCTTCATCCCCTCCGACGGACAGGGTTGGCCGGGCGGTTCCGGGCCCGGCGGGCTCTTCCTGGGTGTTCTCTCAGCCGGGTGCCTCCGGTTAGCCTCGACCCATGTTCTCGATGTCGGTGCTGCGCCGGGTGACGGCGGGGGTCCTGCCCGCGGTAGTTGCCGCCGCCTGCGCGGGATCGGCCGGGGTGACCCCGACATCGGGCGCGGCGAGCACCACGGCCCCTGCGGCCTCCTCCACCACGACCACCACCGCGCCGCCGCCGGTGCTCTGCCCGCGGAACCAGCTCCGCCCGGCGGCGACCTACAGCGAGGTGCAGCACCTGCCGGCGGACGACCCCGCGGCGGCCGCCGTCCAGTTCGCCCGCGACCGGTTCGAGTGTGCCGCCGAGGTGGTGGTGGTGTCGCCCGACGACCTGGAGCGAGTTGCCCTGGCGGCCCTCCTCGCTGCCGCCCGTCGGGCCCCGCTGCTCTTCGCCGACGCCGCTCCTTCGCCGGCGCTCGACGCCGAACTGGCCAACCTCATCCCCCGGCGCCTCTGGCTGGTGGGCGGCGGATTCGCCGTGCCCGAAGTGCCGGAGGGAACCGAGGTGGAGCGGCTCGGGGGCGACCCCGCCGCTCTGGCGGCCGCGGTGAACGCACTGGCCGGAGGCAGCCCGGCGCTGGCCCTGCCCGGGGGTGACGACGCCGCCCTGGTGGCGGTGGCGGTGCAGGCGATGATCGGGGGGGCGGCTTTGGAGCCGTCGCCGACCACCACCGCCGCCCCCATTGCCACGACGACCAGTGGGGCAGGGTCAGTCACCACCTCGACCACCGCCGCCGGTCCCGAGATCCCGGACGAGGCGAACCCCGTTCCCGTGGCCGTCGCCGGCACGGGTGATGCCGGGGTGGCCTGGCTGGTGGATGCCGGGTCGCCCGCGGCCGCCCTGGCGGCGGCGGCCGCCGCCGCCCACTCGGGGGCGCTCATGGCCCTGGTGGACGGTGACGACTTGCGCCGCCTGCCCGAGGTAGGCCGGGCGCTGCGCGCCGCCCGCAACGAGTCTCTCCAGGTGCGTCTGGTGGGGGAGATCACCGCCGACGCCTCCTGGCAACTCCCTCTCCTGACCGACGGGGACGAACTGCCCGGAGGCGGCTACCTGCTGTTCCCCGGCCGGCGCCTGGTGGCGCTGTACGGTCACGCCTGGGCGCCGGAACTGGGGGTGATGGGCGAGCAGTCCCCGGGGGAGGCCGTCGATCTGGCCGCCTCCGTGGCCGGCGCGTACGCCGAAGAGGGCGTCGTGGTGGTGCCCTCCTTCGAGATCATCGCCACCGTGGCCGACTCCCGGGCGGGGAGTGACGGCAACTACTCCAACGAGACTCCGGTGGAGGACATCCGCCCGTGGATCGAGGCCGCCGGCGCCGCCGGGATGTACGTGCTGCTGGACCTCCAGCCGGGCCGCAGCGACTTCCTCAGCCAGGCACTGCTCTACGAGGAGTTCCTGCGCCTTCCCTTCGTAGGCCTGGCGCTGGACCCGGAGTGGCGCCTGGGCCCCGACCAGTTCCACCTGGTCCAGTTCGGCAGCGTGAGCGCAGAAGAGGTGAACGAGGTGGCGGAGTGGCTCGCCGGCCTGGTGCGCGAGGAGAGTCTGCCGCAGAAGCTGCTGCTGCTGCACCAGTTCCGTCTGTCGATGATCCCCGACCGGACGGCCATCGTCGTTCCCCCCGAACTGGCCCTGGTCATCCAGATGGACGGCCAGGGATCGCTCGACGACAAGTACGCCACCTGGGCCGCGGTGACGGCCGGGACCGAAGGCACCGGTTGGTGGTGGGGGTGGAAGAACTTCTACGACGAGGACTCACCCAGGGCCACCCCCGGCCAGGTGCTCGACCTGCGCCCTCGGGTGGTCTACGTCTCCTACCAGTGAGGCGGCTCAGGTGCCGGGCGGGCGGTACTGCACCGCCTTGCGCACCGCCTCGTCGATCTCTTCGGCCTCGAGCAGGGTGTTCGACTTCACCTTCGCCCCGCCCGACGCGTTGATGGCCAGCGACACCGCCACCAGGTCGGCATTGGTGGGGAGGTCGGCGATGATGTACAGGTCGTCGTCGCCGAAGGCGTAGTAGAAGCCCTTGAGGCTCCCCCCGCGACTGGTGACGAGGGCCTCGATGGCATCCCGGCGGCCGGAGCCGCCGTCCTTCAGCAGGCCGCGGATGCCTTCGGGCGTGTACGACGCCTTGATCATGAAGGTGGGCATAGGCCTCCTATCCGCTCCGGCCCGCCGCCGACGCGGCGGCGGGCCTCCGTACTCCTGTACCCGACGCTAACACTTCGGGAAGGCAGGAAGGTGTCGTTGCCGTGTCGGCTGGGCGGCGGCCTGACGAGAGGAGAAGTGCGACCCAAGGCGGCAATGACACCCACGCGGCCGGCCTCCCGGGCTGGAGCGGCCTGTGCCATGATTCGGCGTACGCCCTCGCCGGCGGGGGATTCCGGCAGGGAGGGGAGATGGTTGCGCAGCCGCGGACCGGTATCGCGAATCTGGACGTCCTCGGTGGTGTTCGACCGTGCCGTCTCCCGGCCCCGGACTGGACGTGGCTTCCGACGGGGGTCGTCAACTAGAGAAAAGGCAGGCGCGCTCGCGGAGAGCGCGCCTTCTGTATGGGGAGGTATCTCATGGGAATCCCACACAGCCGAAGGAGAGCGCGGCGCGCCGCCCTCGTGGGCGCGGTAGTAGGGGCGGTGGTGATGCTCGCCTTCCCGGTGATCGCCGCGGTGGGAGGCAACATGATCCTGGGCAAGCTCAACACCGCCGACGCCACCACCTTCCTGTCAGGCTCCGCACCCAACTCCAACCTGCGGATCATCAACCAGCAGGCCGGCGCCCCTGCCCTGGACCTGAGGGTGGTCGCCGGGTCGCCGCCCCTGCAAGTGAACTCCGGAGCCTGGGTGCGGTGGCTGAACGCCGACCGCCTCGACGGCAAACACGCCGGGGCTTTCGCCCTAGCCGGCCACAATCACGACGCGGCGTACCTGGCTATCGACGGCAGGGCGGACGACTCGGACCTGCTGGACGGGTTGGACTCCGCCGCCTTCGCCGGGGCGGGCCACGGTCACGACGGCACCTACTCGCCGTTGGGCCACAATCACGACGCGGCGTACCTGGCTATCGACGGCAGGGCGGACGACTCGGACCTGCTGGACGGGTTGGACTCCGCCGCCTTCGCCGGGGCGGGCCACAACCACGACGGCACCTACTCGCCGTTGGGCCACAATCACGACGCGGCGTACCTGGCTATCGACGGCAAGGCGGACGACTCGGACCTGCTGGACGGCCATGACTCGAGCAGCTTCGCCGGGGCTGCCATGGCCTGCCCGCCCGGAACCCTGGTCGGCTACGGACGCACGGGCCCGGTGTGCTCCGGCACCGTCGGCTCCGTCATCCTGGATGAGATCGGGGACGTGGGCTACTTCTCATCGCTGGTGCTGGACGCTTCGGGCTTTCCGGTGATCGCCTACTACGACGACACCAACGGGCACTTGAGGCTGGTGCATTGCGGGGATGCGACCTGCAGCCGCGGCAACACCATCACCACCGCGGACGGCAATGTGCCCACCGGCCGCGATGCGTCACTGATGCTGGATGCTTCCGGCTACCCGGTGATCTCGTATTCCGTGTGGCACGGGGGAGGCTTCGGAGAACTGAAGCTGGTGCACTGCGGTGATGCCACTTGCAGCAGCGGCAGCACCAGCACCACGCTGTCCGACATCACCGTTGGCCGCTGGACTTCGCTTGCCTTGGACTCCTCCGGCCGCCCGGTCATCTCCTACGAGAGCTACTTCGACGACGACCTGATCGTGGTGCGGTGCGGGGATGCGAACTGCAGCAGC
>VGBK01000052.1 GCA_016870535.1 Actinomycetota bacterium
ACCACCACCACCCGCCCCGCCCCGATCTCCACCACCACGACCACCCTGCCCCCGCCGGTGAGCCTCCGCATCGGGATCACCCCGAGCCTCGCCTTCGGCATTCCCTTCGTGCTCGCCGAACCCGGCACCGGCATCGGCCGGGCCAACGCCCTGGACGTATCGGTGGAGGTCTACGCCACGGCCGCCGAGGCCCTGGCGGCGGCGATCGCCGGGGAGGTGGATGTCGTCTTGCCCGACGGGCGGGCCCTGCTCACCGCTCTCGCCGGCGGCGCCTGCTTCCGGGCTCCCCTCACCTTCATCGACCAGGACAGCATGCGCCTGGTGGGACGCAGCGACCTGATCACCGCCGACGACCTGATCGGCCGGAAGGTGGGCACCCCGGTCGGAGGCCCCGGCGAGGTGGCCCTTCGCCTGTGGCTGTCGGCCGGCAGGGTGGGCTGGGATCAAGTCCCGGTGGTCGACCTGCCCGCCGCCGACCTCCCTGCCGCCCTGGAGGACGGCCGGGTGGATGCGATCATCTGGACCGAGCCCATCCCGGCCCGGGCCCTCGAGGCTTGCGGCGGCGAGGACTGCCGCTACGTCGGAGACATCGGGGCCGCCTACCGGGAGGTGACGCCGTTGAACGTGACCTGCCGCTGGCAGCAGGCCCACGGCGACGACGGCATGACCCGCCTGGTGCGAGCCTGGCTGGAGGGCCTGGAGTACCTGCTCAACAACGTCGACGCGGCGGCGGCCCTTGCTGCCGGCCGTCTCCGCCTGACGCCGGAGGAGGTGGCGGACCGGTGGCGGGAACGGGGGTGGCTCCAAGCCTGGGCCGCCGACCTCACCGACGACCAGGTGGCCATGCTCGAGTCCTACGCCGCCTACCTGGTCGACGCCGGCGAGTTGGCCGAGGCCCCCGACCTCTGCGGGTGGATCGACGGGACCTGGCTGGCCGAGGTCGCCCCGTCCCTGGTCTCGCTGGACGCCTACGACTGCTGACCGGACGGGCCGCCCGGAGGCGGCTCCTCGGTCGGCTCGAAGCGGGCGGTGAAGTGGCGCAGCCACGGGGCCTGCTCCACGATGCGGTAGCCGCCGATGCCGCTGGCCCGCGCCGCCACGGCGAGGATCACCTCGGCCACGTAGTCGATGTGGCTCTGGGTGTAGGTGCGGCGGGGGATCGCCAGGCGAACCAACTCCATGGCCGCCGGTTCCTCGGTGCCGTCGGGCTGCGGCCGGCCGAACATCACCGACCCGATCTCGACGCCGCGCACCCCGCCGTCGCGGTACAACTCGACTGCCAAGGCCTGGGCCGGGTAGCGCGACGCGGGCAGGTGAGGCAGCAGCGCCCGGGCGTCGAGGTACACCGCGTGCCCCCCGGCGGGCCGCACCGTAGGCACCCCGGCGGCGTGGCACTTCTCGGCCAGGTACTCCGTGGAGCGGATGCGATAGCGCAGGTAGTCCTCGTGCAGCACCTCCTCGAGGCCGACGGCGATGGCTTCCAGATCGCGCCCGGCCAGGCCCCCATAGGTGGGGAAGCCCTCATGAAGGATGAGGAGGTTGCGGGCCCGGGCGGCGGCGTCGGCGTCCTTCATGGCGAGGAAGCCGCCGATGTTGGCCAGGCCGTCCTTCTTGGCGCTGAAGGTGGCGCCGTCGGCCAGGGAGAACATCTCGACGGCGATCTGCTCGGGGGTGTGGTCCTGGTAGCCGGGTTCCCGTGCCTTGATGAACCAGGCGTTCTCGGCGAAGCGGCAGGCATCGAGGAAGAGGGGCAGGCCGTGGCGGTCGCAGACCGCCCGCACCGCCCGCAGGTTCTCCAGCGACACCGGCTGGCCCCCGCCGGAGTTGTTGGTCACCGTCACCATCACCAGAGGGATCCGCTCCGCCCCCACCTCGGCGATGAGGCTCTCCAGGGCGGCGACGTCCAGGTTCCCCTTGAAGGGGTGCAGCGCCGCCGGGTCGCGCCCCTCGGGGATAACCAGGTCCACGGCGAGCCCCCCCTGGTACTCGATGTTGGCCCGGGTGGTGTCGAAGTGGGTGTTGTTGGGGACCACCTGCCCTTGGTTCACCATCACGGCGAAGAGGATCCACTCGGCCGCCCGTCCCTGGTGGGTGGGGATGATCTCGGGGAGGCCGGTCAATTGCTGCACCCGCTCCCGGAAGCGCCCGAAGGAGCGGCTCCCGGCGTACGACTCGTCGCCCACCAGCATTGCCCCCCACTGGGCGTCCGACATGGCCCCGGTGCCCGAGTCGGTGAGCAGGTCGATGATGACCTCGTCGGCCTGCAGGCCGAAGAGGTTGTAGCCGACCCGGTACAGGGCCTCCTCGCGCTGCTCGGGGCTGGGGAAGCCGATGGCCTGGACCGAGTGGATCTTGAAGGGCTCGATGATGGTGCGGTAAGGCATGACGCTCCTCGGATGAAGGCGCCCCCACCCTAGGGGCTGTCGTCGCGCCGGGAGGCCCGGTCTTGCTCCCCGCCGGCCGGGGCGGCAGCATGCCGGGATCGAGCAAGGGAGAGGGATGCCCCGAGCAAGGCGGGTACCCGGGCCGGGACGGGCGGAAGCCCCGGTCGTGGCCGTCTTCGGCTCCTCGGCCGGGCGCCCCGGGGACCCCGGCTACGAGGAAGCCCGCACCTGCGGCCGGCTCCTGGCCGAGGCGGGTTACGCCGTGGCCACCGGGGGCTACGGCGGCACCATGGAGGCCTGCTCCCGCGGCGCCGCCGAAGCCGGGGCCCGGGTCATCGGGGTGACCGCCCCCGCCGCCTTCCCCGACCGCCCCGGGGCCAACTCCTGGGTGGCCGAGGAGATCCCGGCACCGACCATCACCGAGCGCATCCATCGGCTCCTTGCGATGAGCGCCGCCTGCCTCGCCCTCGACGGCAGCATCGGCACGCTGACCGAACTGCTGGTGGCCTGGAACGTGGCCTTCATCGCCGCCCTGGGCGGGGCCCCGCCTCAGCCGGTCATCGCGGTGGGGCCGTCCTGGGCGGCCCTCATCCCTCGCCTGGCGGCGGAGATCGACACCGACGCCTCGCTGGTGACCCTGGTCCCCGATGTGGCCACGGGGGTAGCCGAGGTGCGCCGCCGCGTGCCGGTGGGTATCAGTCGGCCGGAGCCAGGCAACTGAGCCAGATCACCCGGCTCTTCAGGAGGCCCGGCTGCGAGGCGTTCTGCACTTTGCTGATCCCCAGTTCCAGGCGCTTGCCCACCGCCAGGCAGGTCACCGGAGGCTCGTTCCAAGGGCCGGCCTCCACTCGCCACACCGCCTGGGTCACGTCGTAGGAGTCGCCCGAGGTGGCGTTGCGGTCGGCGTTGAAGCCGATCAGGGTCCGGCCGCCGGTCTGGTCCACCACCACCGCGTAGCCCACCTGGCGCTCGATGGTGAGGTCGGGGTCGGGCACCGGCGGCCCGCCGTTCCCTTCGGTGCCGGCGCAGGCGGCGGCGAGCAGGGCGGTCAGCACCAGGGCCACCATGGTTCGCGATGTCGGCATGAATGTCTCCTTCGAGGATCCAGGTTAGAGCGTGCTTCGCGAGCCGCGAGGGTTCTGCCCCGCCGGCGAGGACGACCGACGAAGACTACGCTTTGCCACGGCGATCTGAGGGGGCGCGATGCGGCGGGTGAGCCTGTTCCTGATGCTGGCCACGCTGCTCCTTCCCGCCTGCGGGGGCGGTTCCGGCGGCACCGTGGTGGTGTCCGACCTGCCGGCCCTCGGCGCCTACCTGATAGGCGTCCTCCAGGCCGAGACCGCCCTGGCGGCCGAAGCCAGCCCCATCCTGACCTCCACCGGCGGGGCCGCGGCCGACGACCTTGCCCAAGGAGCCGAAGCCGCCTACTCCGCTTTCGCCGCGGCGATCGCCGGACTGTCGCCACCTCCGGAGGCCAAGGCCAACCAAAGGAATCTCATCGCGCTCGCCGAGGACGGCGCCGAGATCAGCGCACGGCTGGGCGGCGCCGCCGAGGCCATGGACCTGCGGGAGCTCACCTCGATTGCGGTGGACACCCTCGAGTTGTCGATACGCTCCGTGGACGAGGTCGCCGAGCGGCAGAACCTGATCGGCGCGGTTCTCGCGGCACACCCCGACCGGCCCATGAACCGCTACCTGATCGCCATTGCCGACCTGTGGGTACCGCTGACCGCCGACTACCACCGTCTGACGGGGAAGGTGCAGCGTTCGCTCCTGGACGGACGGGTGTCGGGTGCCGTGGGCCCCTGCGAGGAGCTGCTCGGCCGGTTCGACGAGTTCCTCCCGAAGTGGGAGGCGATCACGCCGCCGCCCGACGCAGCCGAGTTCCACCAGTGGTATCGCGAATGGGCGGCGGAGGGGCTCGACATCGTCGGCGGGCTGCTGGCGAACCTGCGGTCGCAGAACCTCACCGGGCTGCCGGGATCCATGCGGCGGGTGACCGCCTGGGCCGAGGGCTGGTCGCAAGCGATTCAACTGCGCAACCAGATCACGATCGCCGCCCTGGAGCAGCCTTGAGCCGGGGGCCGGCGGACCTCCCAACGAGGCCGGCCTCGCCCCCGCCTCCTACACTCGCCTTCCGACCGGGGAGGCAGCGATGACGGCGGGCAAGGGCTTCTACCTGGGGGAGGTACTGGACGCCGGGTCGGGTGAGCGCACCGGCGAGCGGGTGCACTACGACCCGTCGGACCTCAACACCCACGGGGTCATCGTCGGCATGACCGGGTCGGGCAAGACCGGGTTGGGCGTGATCTTCCTGGAAGAGTCCCTGCGCGCCGGGATCCCGGCCCTGATCCTGGACCCCAAGGGCGACATGACGAACCTCCTCCTCACCTTCCCCGGCCTCACCCCCGCCGAGTTCCGCCCCTGGGTGGATGAGACCGCCGCCCGCCGCGAGGAGAGAACCCCCGATGAGGCCGCCGTAGCGGCCGCCGCCGCCTGGTCGAAGGGGCTGGAGGCTTCGGGGCTCGGCCCGGAGGACATCCGGGCACTGCGGGACGCCGCCGACTTCCATCTCTACACCCCTGGCTCTCTGGCCGGGGTGCCGCTGGACGTGCTCGGCTCGCTGGCCGTCCCGGAGGGAACCGACGTCGAGGCCCGCCGCGACCTCATCGAGGCCTTCGTCACCGGGTTGCTGCACCTCGCCGGCATCACCGCCGACCCCCTGGCCAGCCGGGAGCACATCCTGCTGGCGAACCTGGTGGAGACTGCCTGGGAGCAGGGCACCGACCTCACCCTCGAGGAACTCATCGCCCGGGTGCACCGGCCCCCGCTGCGCAAGCTGGGGGTGTTCGAACTGGACACCTTCTTCCCCGAAAAGGACCGCCTCGCTCTGGCCCTGCGGCTGAACAACCTGGTGGCCTCCCCCTCCTTCGCCGCCTGGCGCAGCGGGCCGCCTCTCGACATCCCCTCCCTCCTCTGGAACCCGGAGGGCAAGCCTCGGGCCGCCATCCTCTACCTGGCGCACCTGGGCGACGACGAACGGCAGTTCGCGGTGAGCCTGGCGCTCTCCGCCCTGATCACCTGGATGCGCTCCCAGCCCGGCTCCTCGAGCCTGCGGGTGCTGGTCTACATGGACGAGGTCTTCGGCTTCGTCCCGCCCACCGCCTCCCCCCCGGCCAAGAAGCCCCTCCTCACCCTGTTCAAGCAGGCCCGGGCTTACGGCGTGGGGATGCTGCTGGCCACCCAGAACCCCATGGACCTCGACTACAAGGCGATGTCGAACGCCGGCACCTGGTGCATCGGGCTGCTGCAGACCGAGCGCGACAAGGCGCGCATCCTCGAGGCGCTCCGCACCGCCGAGGGCGGGGCCGACGTGGCGCGCTTCGACCGGATGATCTCGGGCCTGGGGAAGCGCCACTTCCTGCTGCACCGCACCCGCGTCAAGGAGCCGACCCGCTTCACCACCCGCTGGGCGATGTCGTACCTGCGCGGGCCGCTCACCCTGCCCGAGATCGCCGAACTCACCGCCGACGACCCCCGGCGGAGGGAGGCGGCGGCCCCTTCCGACGCGCCACCCTCGCCCGCCCCGGCCGACGACGAGACGACGGCCGCGCCCCGCGTCGCCGCCGGGGTGCCGGTGTACCACCTCGACCCGGGGGCTCCCTGGGCCGAGCAGGCGGGGGCCCGGCGGGGCAGTACCCGTCTGGCCGCCGCCCTGGCCGCCCGGGCCCACCTGACCTACCGCGACGCCGCCGCCGGGGTACACCATGTCGAGGAGTGGGAGGCGGTCTTCTACCCGATAGCGAGGGTCTTCGATCCGACGACCGGGGTGGCGGTGGACTACGACGCCCGCGACTTCCTGGCCGAAGCGCCGGCGGGCGTCACCTACCTGCTCCCCGAGGCCGACCTGGCCGCCAAGGCCTACTTCACCGGCGCCACCCGGGCCCTGAAAGAGCACCTGGCCCGGGCCCAGACCGTGGAGGTGCAGCGCAATCGGGCCGTCAAGTTGTACTCGCGGGTGGGCGAGTCATCCGAGGAGTTCGCCGCCCGCTGCGACGCCGCCGCCCAGGCCGCCGCCGACGCCGAGGCGGCCAAGATCCGCGATCGCTTCAAGGGCCGCCTCGACACGCTGCGCCGCCAGATCGACGGCGAGCGCTTCCGGGTGGACCAGGCGGCCCTCGACGAGGAGACGCGCCGCCAGGAGGAACTCGCCTCGGGAGTAGGCACCCTGCTCGGGGTGTTCCTGGGAGGCCGCCGCTCCACCCGCTCCCTGTCCACCGCCGCCTCCAAGCGATCGATGACCCGCAAGGCGGAGCAGCGACGCGTCGGGGCCGAGGCTCGCCTCAGCGGGAAGGTGGAGGATCTGCAGGCCCTGGAGGACGACCTGGCCGCCGAACTGGCCGACCTGGACGCCTCCTGGTCGGCCCGCGCCGCCGAAGTGGAGACGGTTCCGCTGGCCCCGCTCAAGAGCAGCGTGGCCGTGAGCGAGATGGCCGTGGTCTGGCTCCCCGTCGACTAGTGCCCCCCGCCCGGCGCCGACCCTCTACGCTGGCGCCCGTGAACCGGCGCCCGGTCATCGTGGCCATCGAGGAAGACGCCGACGGTGACGACGTCCGCGTCACCATCACCCTCGACTGGGAGGGCCGCCGCCACTACGGGACGGCGGTGGGCTCCGCCGAGCGCTCGCACCGGCCGCGGGTGGCCGCCGAGGCGGCGCTGGAGGCCGTGGAGCGCGTCGGCGGCAACCTGCAGGCCGAACTCATGGCGGTGGCCACCGCCGAGATCGGCGAGGCTCGGGTGGCTCTGGCCCAGGTGCGACTGGGCGAGGACGGCGAGGTGCTGGTGGGCACCGCCCTGCTGGCCGACGCCGACCCGTCCCTGGCCGCGGTGCGCGCCGTGATGGCCGCCCTCAACCGGCGGCTGGGCCGAGTCCTCTAGGCGGGATGCGGCGAGGTCGGCGGTCCCCGGGGCCCCGAACACCTCACCAGGGTGGAGATCTCACTGCGGCTGTAGGTGGCCTGGAGGCCCTCCGGCCGTCAACGCGGTCGGTAGATGTCGGCACGGTGATCCACGAAGAGGACCCGCACCACCCGGCCCTCCGCTTCGATCTCGTAGATCACTCGATAGGCACCCACCCGCGCCGCATGGCATCCCGCCAAGTCGCCGCGCAGTGCCTTCCCCACCCGATGAGGGTCCTGCACCAGTGGGCCCACCAGGAAGTCCAGCACCGCAACCGCCACTTTGGCAGGCAGTCGACTGATGGCCCGGCGGACCGGACCGGCCACGACCAGGCCCCAGGACGGCGGAGTCACGCCGACCGGGCGCGCAGTCGATCTCGCAGGGCCTCGAGGTCCTCTGCCGTTGAGAAGTCACCGGCGGCGATGGCGGCCCGGCCTTCCTCGATGGCTCGCATCGCTGCGGGATCGGAGAGGATGCTCAGGGTCTCCTCGATGGCTTCCATATCATCCGCACTGACCACGACCACCGCCGGCCGGCCGTTGCGGGTGACGGTCACCCGCTCGTGAGTGCTCGACACCACGTCGACGATCTCGGAGAACCTGGCCTTGACCTCGGAAAGCGGAAGCACCTGCGACATGACCAGAATTATAGTCTGTTATGCCAAAGGGTCAATGCCCGCCCCCCAGGCCCACCCGACGGCAGGAACCGAGCCCCTCGGGACCCCCTCGAGAAGCTCACCAGGGCGGAGTTCGCCCTTCGCCTCAGCCCCGTGCCCGGCCTATCCGGCCTAGGCGGCTGGCGGGCTGATCCGACCTGAGAGCCACTCTGCCACCGCCGCCTCGTCGACCCCGCCGGTGGCGATCGCCAGCATCATGTCGACCGCCTCATCGGCAGGTACCTCAAGCCGATGGCCGTTGAGCGCGCAGAACATCGTCAAGGCCTGCCAGGCCAGTCGCTTGTTCCCATCGGGCAGCGGGTGATTGCGTGCCAGTCGCACTACCGGGACCGCCGCCTTGTCGGCGAGCGCCGGGTAGAACTCGACATCGCCGAAGCCCGCTTGCGGCGCGTGCAGGGCCGAGTCGAGCAACCCCAACTGGGCGACCCTCGCCAGAGTGCGCGCCTTGGTTACCGTCACTGCCTCGGCGATAGCGAGTGCCTCGGCCAGAGTCAAGTACCTCACTCGGCTTCCAAGGGCCGGATGAGGCCGGCCTCAGGGCTCCAAGCCCAGCGACGCGGTCGAGCACTCTGCCCAGCGGTGTCTGCACCGGCCGGGGCGGTGGGGGCGGCAGGGTCAGGGGTCGGGTGACGGGCAGTTCGGTCCCGTCTGGTGGGTGCCCTCTGCGACCAGGGCTTGACCAGTCAGGTCGACGCGCCACCCCGGGGATGAGGACCGTCAGGATCCCCTCGGGACCCCCTCGAAATCCTCACCAGGGTGGACCTGGTCCTTGAACTGCCCGATCCCCGGTGAACGGGAGGCTCCGTACGAGGCCACGCATCTCAGAAGCACCTTCTGCATCTGTATGCAGTGGTGTATGCTGCATTGCATGCAGAGCACGAGTGTGCGCATCGACACCGCCACGCACGACGAGTTGAAGCGTCTGGCCGCGTCGCTGGGCACGACTGTGGGCGAAGCGGTGGCCCTGGCGGTGCGGCGGCTTCGCCAGGAGCGCATCGGCGAGGAACTGGCCGGAGCCCTCACCTCAGGCGAGACAGACTGGCTCGATGCTGAACTCGGGTGACGTCGTCGAACTCGACCTGGGCCTCCCCTTGGGACGAGAGGCAGGGCTGCGCCGGCCGGCAGTCGTCACCACCGCGCAGAGGATCCTCGAAGCCTCACCCAGCGTGATTCAGGTCGTCCCGCTGACGACCACGATCCGCGGCTTCGGCTCCGAGATCCTGATCGAACCGGACCAGTCCAACGGCCTCGAACGGCCGGCGGCAGCACAATGCCAGCACGTCCGAGCGGTGTCGGCGGGTCGCGTCGATCGCGTGCTGGGGAACGTCGGCGCCGTGGCGCTGGCCCGGATACGGGAGACGCTCGGACTCATCCTTGACATCCCCTCGTAACAACGTCGGCTCGCGGCAGGGTATGGCGGCCCCTCGGGACCCCTTCGAAAACCTCACCAGGGTGGAGTTCGTGCTCCGACTCCGTCCCAATTGACCCGCCGCGGCCGACCAGGTCAGCGGGATCGGTAAGCGTCGCGGCGATGTTGCACACGGTGGACGATGACGACCTGGTCGGCCTCGACGATCTCGTAGATGATCCGGTAATCGCCTCGGCGGGTGGAGCGGAGGCCTTCGAGCTCGCCGAGGAGGGGCTTGCCGAGCCGTTGCGGGTTGGCGGCGATCGGTCCCAGGATCGATTCGAGGGCGGCGGCTCGCACCCTCTCGGGCAATCGATGGAGATGGCGGAGACCTTCGGGGGTGATCTCGACTTCGTACAAGTTCCGGCCTCAGACGTGGTCCCGCAGCCGCAGCCGCTTGCCTTCGGCTGCCTCGAGGCGTGAGCGGCGTAGCGACTCCATCAGATCGTCGTCGCGAAGGATGTCGAGAGTCTCCTCAAGGGATTCGAGGTCGTCGGGACTCACCAGCACGAACGAGGGCCGGCCGTTCCGGGTCACCAGGATCCGATCGTGTTGGAGTTCGACGCGGTCGGCGAGTTCGGAGAGATGCGCCTTGACTTCCGAGAACGGCATCGTGTCACTCATAGGTCAGAATTATGACCTATCCCGAGGGCAGACACAAGACCCCCGGCCCCTCGGGACCTCCTCGAAGACCTCACCAGGGTGGAGGTCCTGGTTCAGCTGGGGCCGGCCATGCGGTAGCCGGCCCTCGCCGCACCCGACTCCTGGTAGGCAAGTAGTCCTACTGCTGGTAGGATCGCAGTATGAAGGTGAGTGTGAGCCTCCCCGACGAAGACATCGAGTTCCTCGACCAGTACGCCCGCTCCCAAGGCTACGAGTCACGATCCGCCGTCGTTCACCGGGCGGTCCGCCTCCTCCGCACCGCGGAGCTCGGCAAGGGCTACGCCGAAGCCTGGGAGGAGTGGTCGAATTCGGAAGACGGTGACGAGTGGGAGATCGCGGTCGCCGACGGACTGGCCGGCAGCTGATGCTGCGCGGCGAGATCCGATCCGTGGACCTGGCCCCCGCCAGGAGCGGAGAGGCCGACAAGCGTCGACCCGCAGTGGTGGTCTCCAACGACGGAGCCAACACCACCGCGGCCCGACTGGGTCGCGGGGTCGTCACCGTGGTCCCGGTGACCTCGAACGTGGCGCGCGTCTTCCCCTTCCAGGTGCTCCTGCCGGCGAAGGAGACCGGCTTGCCTCGAGACTCCAAGGCACAGGCCGAGCAGATCCGATCGATCTCGATGGATCGCATCGGCCCGAGACTCGGAGCCGTGCCGGCCGACTTGATGCTGCAACTCGACGAGGCACTCCGCCTGCATCTCGCGCTGTAACGGCCCACGCCATCGTGATCAAGCCCGGGTAGCAGGTACCAGCCCCTCGGGACCCCCTCGAGAACCTCACCAGGGTGGAGTTCCTGCTGCAACTGGCGCCGCCCTGTCAGGCCGGGGCCAGCCGCTCGCCAAACCGGGTCCGGCTGCCGGCTGCGGTAAGAGGCGCCCGTGTCTAGATCCGGCGCCGGATCTCATCGGCGAAGCGCGGCACACCCGCTACTTCCAACGCATCGAGGAGTGAGGAGAGGGACCTGGGCTCCCGTCGGTTCGCTTTGGCCTGATCTCCGAGTTCGTCGAGAACCGAACGAGATGTGAGATCGAGCTCATCGAGAAGGAAGTCGTCGGGATGGATGATCTCTACCTGGTACTCGTCTAGAGCGTTGTCGGGGAAGTCGCTCGTGTTGAACGTTACGATCGCACCCGCGTCGGCTCTCACTGCAGCGGCGAGCACGTGACGGTCTCTGGGATCGCACACCATGGCACCGATGAGGCCGGCGTAGCCCGTCACGATGGCATCAGGAAACGCTCGGCGCATCTCGCCGAGCAACCTGTCCACAGAAGCGGCAGGGATCTCGCTCTCGATGAGATTGCGCCTGAGTTCGTCGAGGATGTCTTCTGACCATAGTGGCCGGAACAGTCCCCGCTCAGCCAGCCTCAGGAGCGTGTCTCGAAGGTGGGCTGGGTAGAGGACGCAGGTATCGAGAACGACCGAGAACTCCACCTAGCGCGTCCGCTTGGGCTTGGCAGTGCGGTCGTACATTCCGCTTCCGTCAGCGATCTCAACCATCTTGTCAAGGGCGTCGCGCCGCTGTGTTGATCGACGATCGCGATACTTGAGTACGTCCACTAGGCGCACCCGTCGATGCCTGCCGGGTTGCTCGAAAGCGATCTCCCCTGACTCCAGGAGCTTCACGAGGGTGGGCCGACTGATGCCGAGTAGATCGGCAGCTTCCTGCGTCGTGAGCCTCTGGTGAACGGGTGCGATCGTCACTGCTCGACCTTGCGCCATCAGTTGCACTATGTCACGCAACGCCTCGAACACCTGTGCAGGCAGGACAATCTCCTCTCCGTTCGGCCCCATGACCTTGGTGACGGGTGCTTGGCCGAAGCCACTGAAACGTTCGGCGAGATCCTCGATCGATTCGGCGGGCGGCAGAACTGTCCGCTCGAGTGTTGTGCTGACCATCTCTCCTCCTCGTGCGGCCAACCTATCACTAAATCGAAAGAAACGCAAGAATCGCAAGAATCGGCAGGGACCCGGCTGGTCTTGAAGTGCTCCGGCGCCGCGTCGGAAGACCGCAATCCCTGGCCAGTTCGTGACCCATCCATGCACGGCCAGAGGAAGAGGTGTCAGCCGAGGCCCCCTCGGGACCCCCTCGAAAACCTCACCAGGGTGGAGTTTGTGCTGCAGCGCCAGCGTCGCTGATGGAGGGGTCACCTGCTTCGCTATGTCAGGCTCCGCTGTATGTTCCGGTCTGGTTGATCGCGCCGAGCCGACCCGTAGGCCGGTTCAGGGGGTGTGTCTATGAGTGCCAAATCACTCAGGGGCGTTGGAACTATCGCAGCCGCGCTCGCTGCTGCCGCCCTGGCCCTCCTCGCCGGCTGTGCCTTGCCTCCAGAAGATGCAAGCCAGCCGGGCATCGGAAGCCGAGCGCCGGAACCTACTCCGGTTGACCGATCCCAGCACCCACATCACTGACCGGCCGGTGTGGCTGATCCGGTACTCGGGGCTGTCTCTTCCCGTATTCGGGCCGCCTCTGCCAGACGGGGCCGACCCAGGGAC
>VGBK01000053.1 GCA_016870535.1 Actinomycetota bacterium
CCTTCGAAATCCTTCTCCCCACCTTTTTCAAGGGATCCTCTCCGACACGCCGGATCCCGCCGATTCGGCGCCGTGGGACAATGAGGGGCTATGCCCCGGCGCGAAGCCTCGCTGCTCACCGAGATCCTGCCGCCCGAAGAGCGGGCCATCGAGGCGGTGGTGGCCCGATACCAACGCGTCGCCCCCGCGGTGACCCGGTTTGCTCGCTCCCTGTCCGGCGACGAGCGCCTGCGCCTGCGCCTGGGATCCCAGGCCTCCGCCGCCCCCGGCGAGATCGTGCTGGATCCCGGCGTCTTCCAGGCGGCGTACAACCGGCAGGCCCCGGTCACCCCCGCCGAGGTGGCGCTGGCCTCCGCCCTGCACGAGGTGGTCCATCTCGTAGCCACCGGCCTGGACGAGCGCCGGCCCCTGCCCCAGGCCTGGTTCCCCGACGCCGTCGACCCTCTTCCCGATGATCCCGTCTCGCTGTTCGACGCCCTCGCCCGCGCCGGGGGCCCGCCCGCAGAGGCCATGTTCCTGGCCGTCGAGGACGCCCGCCAGGAGGCGGGCGGCCTGGCGGCCTACCCCGGAGCCAGGTCGGTGCTCGCCGACCTCTATGCCAGCGCCGTTCCCGCCGCCCTCGAGCGCACCCGCCCCATGGGACAGTTCGCTCTGGCGTGCTTCCTCGCCGTAGGGGGCTACCAGACGATCGAAGGGCTCCTGGGACGGACCCACCCGGCGGTAGCGGCCGCCCTGGGTGACGCCACCGAAGCCGTCGCCGCCGCCGCCGCCGCTCCCGGCCCCTGGGAGGCGGCCTCCGCCGCCCTCGAGATGCTCGCCGCCGCCCGCTACCACGGCCTGCTCACCGAGGCCTCGGCCGAGGCTCCCCGGCAGGCCCGGCGCTCGGCACAGGCTGAGGAGATCACCACCGCCGTCGACGCGGTGCGCCTGGTGACGCCGGCTCTGAAGGACCCGGCGAGCTACGAGCAGACCCGGGGCTCTCCGGCCGCCGTCGAGTCGACGCGGGGCCGCCCCGATCCCTCCTCCCCCGGCGGCGACCCGGCCACCGACCAGATCCTCCGGGTGAGCCAGGCCCCCCAGGTGCACCTGCCCACCGGCCAGGGGGGGCGCCTCATCGTGTCCGCGCTGCCCGAGCGCTTCCGCCGCTTCGCCGCTCCCGGCCGGGAGGCCCTCGAGGCGGCCGCCCGGGACTGGGCGGTGGCGCGGCGCCACGTCTCGGGCGAGCTCTACCCGCTGTTCGCCGCCAACCAGCGCCGGGGCCTCCGCTCCGGCTACGACGCCGGCGACCTGTCCCCCTATTCCGCCCTGCTCCTCGGGGCAGGCCTGTACCAGCGGATGTTCGAGCGACGCGACCTGCCCACCCGCCGCGCCTACGCCGTCAGCCTCCTCGTCGACGGCTCCGCCAGCATGCTCCAGTCCCGCGCTCTGCCCGGTGAGGGCCGCGCCCCGTGGCCCATGGCCGCCGCCACGCTCGGCGCCTGGTCGCTCGCCCGCCTCTGCGACGAACTGCAGGTCGAGTTCGAAGTGGCGCTCTTCAACCGGGCCTTCGCCGCCCGGCCCGACGACACCGAGGCTGCCTACGTCGAGCGCTCCCATCTCACCAAGGGCGCGCTGCGCCGCAGCCAGGGAAGCCACGCCGACCGCCTCACCCGCACGGTCAACCACTACCTGGTCAAGCCCTTCGACCAGCCCTGGCGGGCCGCCGAGGACAAGCTGGCCGGCCTCTTCTGGACCGCCTCCCGTCCCGCCGAGGCGGCGGTGGAGGCCCGCCGCGACCCGCGGCAGGCCCCCCCGGTCTCCATGTTCGAGAAGGCGGCCAATGTCGACGAGTTCAACATCGTCCATGCTGCCCGGCGTCTCGCCGGCCGCCGCACCCAGGTGCGCCTGCTCGTCACCCTGGCCGACGGCATGACCCGTGGATCGGTGGAAGCCCTGGGCGCCGCCGTCGCCGACGCCGAGTCGGCCGGCACGGTGGTGCTGGGCATCGGCATCGGGGACGACACCGTCGCCACCGCCTACTCGCGCCACCAGGTGGTGGAACGCCCCGACGGCCTGGCCCAGGCCATGGTCGACGGGGTGCGATCGGCGCTCCGCCGCAGCATCGCCGTATCGGGAGGACGGACGTGGTGGGTGCAGCAGAGCCGCCTATACGATGAGCCGACGCCGAGGAGAGACCGTGACTGACTCCGCCACCTTCATCGATCCCGCAGGAGAGGGCCCCCCGGTGCGGCTGGCCACCGCGGTCCTTCCCCCCGACCTCCCCGACGGCGCGCAGCGCCGCGCCAAGGTCCCGCGCCCCGATCCCTACTACGTGGATCTCGGCATGCTCTACAAGCTGGCCCGGCTGGAGCAGGTGCGCCGGGAGAAGGTGGCCGAGACCCCGCTCCACGTGGCGCTGCGCGGGCACATGGGGACCGGCAAGGACCACGACCTGGAGCAGTTCGCCGCGCTCCTCGGCCTCCCCTACTACCGCATCCCACTGACCGGCGAGGTACGCGACCTCACCCTGATCGGATCGGTCAAGCTCCACGGCGACGGCAAAGGGGGAACGGAGAGCCGCTGGGAGGACGGCGACATCACCCGGGCGCTGCGGGGCCCGGCGCTGATCAACCTGTCCGAACTGAATGCCGCCGGCGCCGAGACCCTGTTCGCCCTCCACGGCCTCCTGGATCGCTACCAGGCCCTCGACCTGCCCACCGGGGAGACGGTCCGCCTGCGCCCCGACATCCGCCTCTTCGGCACCCTCAACCCCACCGACCTGCGCGACTACGCCGGCACCCAGACCCTGAACAAGGCCTTCGCCGACCGCTGGGTGATCTGGGAGAAGCCCTTCCCGACGGCCGAGCAGATCGAGGCCATGCTCACCCGGCGCTATCCGACCCTGCGCCCCCAGTTCGTGAGCCTCATCGCCCGGCTGGCCGCCGAAGTGAACGAGTCGTTCACCGCCGCCGACGCCCGCACCCGGGTGGGCACCCCCATGAGCCTGCGCGGCGTCCTCGACCGCATCCCCGCCGGGCTGTGGATGTACGCCGCGGCGACCGACCCGCTGCGCCGCGCCTGGGAGGAGTTCGTGCTCCAGCACATCGACCCCTACGACGTCGACCACTACGAGACGGTGTGGAACGCGGTCGTCCGCCGCGGTCCGGCCGGGCCGCCCTTCTCCTGAGAGACCGGAGAGCGCAGATGGCACGCGCCTTGCCCCGGGAAGGGCGGCCCCGGCCCCTCCGGGCCGGCGGCCCGTCGCGCTGACCTTCGATGGCCGCAGGACGGTTCCAGAGCGGGGACCAGCCCAGCTGAACCCGGAGCGATCCTCAGGGCGCGCTCGGCCCTACCCCGCCCTCAACTCTCCCGCCGGGAGCCGCCCGCGATAGGCTTCTCCAATCGTGGGGTTCCTATCGGCCGCCGGGACAGACCCGCCGCGGGAAGCCTCGGCCCCCCGCCGTTTCACCTTGATTCTCCTCGCCAGCCTGGCACTGGCGGTGGTGGTGACCCTGCCCACCCTCGTCGCCCGGCCGTGGGCCGACCAGCGCATCTACCTCTACATGCCGGAGCGTATGGTCGGCTCCAACCCCGCTCTCCTGGTGCGGCAGGTCTGGAGGGAGATCCCTGGCTATCTCGACGCGGGGGTCTTTCGCCCGGTGAGCCGCCTGGCCCTCCACCTTGACAGTTGGCTCACCGTGCGCACCGCGCTGGCGACCGGCTTGACGCCGGCTTGCGTCCAGGGCGCGGTGAAGGTCGCCATGCTGGCCGCCTTGCTCTCCGTCTGGCTGGCCACTCTGGGCCAGTATCGGCGCGCCGCGGGAGTGCCTGCCGACCACCCCCGGTTTCGGCTGCTCGCCACGCTGCTGGCTGTGGTAGCGGCCGCGTCGCTCGTCGTGCCCACCCCGTCGTCCCATCCGCTGACCCTCTTCCCCCTTCTCTACCTAGGGACCACGGCCTTAGCTCTGTCGCTGCCCCTGATCCTCGGCCGGTCCCTGCAGCGCACGTCGGGGCCCGGCCTTCCCGGCTCCCGGCCCGGGGTCCTGCCTCTCCTGGGTTTTGCGCTGCTTGGCGCCTTGCCGGCAGCCATGCTTGAGCTCGCCTACCTGGCAGTTCCTCTGGCCCTGGTGCATCCCACGCTGCTGCTCTTCGCTTCGGGGTGCCCAGCGCCCCAGCTAGTCCGTCGGCTGGCCACGTCTGGGGTCTGGCACCGCTGGCTCGCCCTGACCGCCGGCTTCCTGTCGCTCTTCATCCCTACCCGCATCCTGATCGCACTCCACTGCTCCGGTGGGGACTGCTACGAAGCCGCCACGCTCTCCTTCAGCGTGGACTTCTTCCGCGCCCTCCCCTTTCGAGCCGTTGCCGGCTTCTTCCCAATACCCCACGCCGCCCGTGCCACAGGGCTGGCCAAGGGGGCCTTGACCCCGGAGTTCTGGGCAGCGGCCGCCCTCGCCGCCCTGCTGGCCGTGGCTCTGCTCTGGACCGCCCTGCGACGCCTCCGGGTGGGATCTCCTGAGCGGCACCCGCTGCCCCGGACCATGCTGGTGGCCTTCGCTCTCTACTCTGCAGCGGTGGTTGTGCTGGCTGCGGCGCTAGCCGCCCTGAGCCGCTCGATGCAGGGGCGCTCGCTTGGAGCGCTCGCGGCGGGAAGCTGGCGGGAGACGGGATTCTCCTGGATCGGCTGGGTGGGTCTCCTGACGGTCGTGGCCGCAATCATGCTGACTACGGTCAAGCGTCCCCTCGCCCTGGGTTTGCTGCTGGCGGGCGTCGCCCTGGCCGTCGCCGCCGCCTCCCTCCAGAACCAGGAGCAGATGCGGTTCGCGCAATCCAGCACCGAGAGCCTGCTCCAACTGCGAGTCGGGGAGCTGTTGGTGAACTTCGACCCCGGCACGACCGGCAACGAGGAACGCTGCCGAGTGCTCGCCGAGCTTGAGGACCTGGCCGCCACTGCGTCCGAAAAGCGCAAGATGGCCCTCCTGGGCCAGCTGCTTGATGCCACAGCAGGCAACCACTACGGGACGCCCTTCTGCGACCCTGGGTAGGCCGCGCCCCGCCCCAGCTCTTCAGATCCCGGCGCCGTCGGTTTGGGCCTCATCCGGGGGGTGGGGCGCCTTCGACCCGTTGACCCGCACCTCGAGCTCGGCCACCCGGTCGATCAGCACCTCCAGGGCGGCCACGGCGTGGTCCCCCTTGCTTTCCGCCAGGTCCAGGGCGGGGTGGGGAGCGGCCGACTGGTCGATGACGCGGCCGGCCAGTCCCACCACGGTGGCTCCCGCGGGGACATCGCGGACCACCACCGCCCCGGCGCCAACGCGCGCCTTCTCCCCCACGGTGACCGCGCCCAGGATGATGGCGCCGGCCCCCACCACCACCCCGTTCCCCAGAGTGGGATGCCGCTTCGCCCGCTGCAGGCTGGTCCCCCCGAGGGTCACCCCCTGGTACAGCGTCACATCGTCGCCGATCTCGGCCGTCTCTCCGATGACGATCCCCATCCCGTGGTCCATGAACACCCGCCTCCCGATGACGGCGCCGGGGTGGATCTCGATCCCGGTCACTGCCCGGCCCAGGTGGCTGAGCAGCCGGGCGAGGAAGTGCCCGCCCGCCCGCCACAGCCGGTGCGCCGCCCGATGGATGAGCACGGCGTGCAAGCCCGGGTAGAGGAAGAGCACCTCGACGGTGGAACGCGCCGCCGGATCGCGTTCCCGCACCGCCCGGACGTCTTCCGCCAGGCGGCGCAGCGGGTGAGGGCGCGCCGCCCGGACCGGCGAAGCCGGAGTCGCGGTCACGGCGTCGCCTCCCCCGGGGCCTCGACCAGAGCCGTCGACAGGTACCGCTCCCCGTGTGAGGGCAGGATCACCACCAGCAGTCGGCCGGCGCTCTCCGGCCGGGCCGCCACCTGCAGGGCAGCGTGCACCGCGGCGCCCGAGGAGATGCCGCCGGGAATCCCCTCGGTGCGGGCCAGCCGCCGGGCGGTGGCGAAGGCGTCCTCATCGGCCACCGCCACGATCTCGTCGATCACCGTCCGGTCGAGCACCTCGGGCACGAAGCCGGCCCCGATGCCCTGGATCTTGTGCGGCCCCTTCGCCCCGCCCGAGAGGACCGGGGAGGCGGCCGGCTCCACCGCCACCAGGCGCACCGACGGGCGCCTCTTCTTGAGGACCTGGCCCACCCCGGTGATCGTCCCCCCGGTGCCCACCCCGGCCACCACGATGTCGACCAGGCCGTCGGTGTCGGCCCAGATCTCCTCGGCGGTGGTGCGCCGATGGACTTCCGGGTTCGCCGGGTTGCGGAACTGCTGCAGCATCAGCGCCCCCGGCGTCTCGGCCACGATCTGCTCGGCCCGGGCGATGGCGCCCGCCATCCCTTCGGGCCCCGGGGTCAGCACCAGTTCCGCCCCCAGCAGGTGCATGAGGCGCCGCCGCTCGACGCTGGCCGTCTCCGGCATGGTCAGGATGAGGCGGTAGCCCTTGGCCGCGGCCACGAAGGCCAGCGCGATGCCCGTGTTGCCGCTGGTCGGCTCCACCAGCGTGGCCCCGGACGCCAGGGTTCCCGCGCTCTCGGCCGCCTCGACCATCGACAACCCGATGCGGTCCTTGACGCTCGACAGCGGGTTGAAGGACTCGAGTTTGGCTACCACCCGGGCCCCTCCCGGCGGAGAGAGGCGGGCCAGGTCGACCAGCGGAGTCCCGCCGATCGTCTGAGTGATATCTCGGTAGATGCGTCCCATGTGCCCTTCCCTGTTGCAGAAAGGCCCGGGTCGGAGACCGCGGGCCCTGCCTTCTGAGTGCCGGTGCGACTAGGTCGGTCGCGCTCGCTCTGCGGCGGAGGCCCCGGAGGGGCGGCGACAGCGGCAGGCGACCGGCCGGTTCATTGCGACCGCAACGCTAGTACCCCCTAACGGCCTACTCCAGAGACCTTCGCCGCCCGTCAGTCGGCCAGGGCGGCCTCGACCGCCTCGATGAGGGTGGCAGCCACCGGCGCCCCCGTGGCGTCCAGAACGGCCCGCGGTTGCGATCCTCCGTCGTACAGCACGCACGCCACTCCCGCCGCCCGGGCGGCGTCGGCGTCGTCGGTCACATCCCCGATGGCGACGATCTCCCGGCGCTCCACCACACCCGGAAAGAGCCCGATGAGCTGCTCGATGTGACGCGCCAGGTGCGCCTCCTTGGAGGCCCCGGGAGCCCCCCGATGCCCGTCCACCGCCAGCATGGAGTCCTCGAGCTCGAAGTAGCGGACCGCCGACAGCAGGCGATCGTGCCACCACATCGACAGCACCGACTGGGTGCCGCCGCGGGCCGCCACCAGGCTCACGGCACGGCGGGCATCCACCGTGAGGCGAGCCTGATCCAGCAGGGCGTGGTAGGCGTCGTGGAAGTCCCGATCGATGGAGGCCATCTGCGCGGGTGGGACCGGGCGACCGAGGAGGGCCTCGTAGAAGCGATGCAAGGGGCGCTGGTAGACCGCCCGGTAGCCGTCGACGTCTATGGGAGAGGCGCCCAGGCCGCGCAGCGACACGTTGACCGCGGCGACGACGATGCCGAGGTCGTCGAACAGAGTCCCGTTCCAGTCCCAGATCACGTGCCGCATGCGACGCGGACTCTAGGACTACCGTGCCACCTCACAGGAAGCCGCCGTGCCCCCATACGAACTGGGCGACCCCGCCCTCGATCGCCAGATCCGCCGCCTGGTGGCCGCCGCCGCCCCCGAAGGCGGCGGCCTGCCGCCCGACGCCCACCTGGCCGAGGAGATGATCGTCACCGCCCTCCGGCTGCTGCGGGATCGGGCCGACCGGGCCGACCTGCGCCTCATCAACACCGCTCTCAAGGAGATGCGCTACGCCTTCCTGGTGTTCTCCCGGTATCGCGACGTGCGCAAGGCGGCGGTGTTCGGCTCGGCCCGCACCCCCGCCTCCGACCCCAACTACGCCCTGGCCGAGGCCCTGGCCGCCCACCTCGCCTGGGAGCGCGGCTGGATGGTGATGACCGGCGCCGGGCCCGGGATCATGGAGGCGGCCAACAAAGGGGCGGGGGAGCGCTCGTTCGGGGTCAACATCCGCCTCCCCTTCGAGGACGAGCCCAACCGCTTCGTCCCCCCCGACCGGGTGATCAACTTCAAGTACTTCTTCCCCCGCAAGCTCGCCTTCGTGAAGGAGTCGCACGCCTTCGTGCTCTTCCCGGGGGGCTTCGGCACCCTGGATGAGACCCTGGAGACGCTGACGCTCATGCAGACCGGCAAGAGCGACCTGCACCCGGTGATCCTGATGGAGGCCCCGGGAACGGGCTACTGGCAAGAGTGGCTCGCGTTCGTGCGGAACACCCTGGTGCCCCAAGGCATGATCGCCGACGACGACCTGTCCCTGGTCCGCTTCACCCACGACGTGGCCGAGGCCGGCAACGAGGTCACCCGCTTCTACGCCAACTACCACTCCCAGCGCTATGTGGACGGCCGCCTGGTGCTGCGCCTGCTGCACCCCCCCACTCCCGAACAGATCGAGCGCCTCAACGAGGCCTTCGGCGACATCGTGGTGAGTGGGAGGATCGAGGCCGTCACCGCCACCCCGGTCGAAGCCGAAGAGGGCGACCATCCCGGCCTCCCCCGGCTTCGCCTCCACTTCAACCGCCGCAGCCTGGGACGGCTGCGCGCCCTGATCGACCACCTCAACACCCTGGCCCCCTGACCGGCCCTTCTCCGGCGAGTAGCCTTGCGCCCATGCGCGAGATCCTCGCCGACCTCGTCGCCGAGCAGCAGGCCCTCGATCAGATGCTGCAGCGCGCCCCGGAGCGCGACTGGAAGCGGCCGACCCCCGCCGCCGGCTGGTCGGTGCAGGACACCATCAGCCATCTCGCCGCCACCGAGGAGAGCGCGCGGCGGGCGCTGTCGGGCGACCCCGGGCTGCGCGCCGAGGTCGAGGCCGCCGGAGGCATCGACGCCTACAACCGGGCCGGGATCGAACCGGGCCGCAGCAAGCGGCCTCAGGAGGTCATCGAGTGGTGGCGGCACAGCCGGGCGGCGGTAGTCGAGATCCTCTCCCGCACCTCCCGGCAGACCCGGGTGGCCTGGTACGCCGGGCCCATGTCGGCCCGCACCTTCGCCACCACCCGCCTCATGGAGACCTGGGCCCACGGCCTCGACATCGTGGCGGCGCTGCCGCGCGAAGTTGCCGACACCGCCCGCCTGCGCCACATCGCCTGGCTCGGATGGAAGACCCTGCCTTACGCCTTCGACCGGGCCGGCGAGGCCTACCCGGCGCCGATCCGCGTGGAACTGGTTGGGCCCGGCTACGCCCGCTGGGTCTTCGGGCCGGAGGGCAGCGACCAGGTGGTGCGGGGCCAGGCCGCCGACTGGTGCCGTCTGGTGGTGCGGCGCCTCCCCGCGGCGCGTCCCCACAGCCTCACCGCAGCAGGCGAGGTGGCCGCCACCGCCCTGCGCGTCGCCCGGGCGTACGTGTGATCGGGCCCCTGATCGGCATGGTTCACCTCGGGGCCCTGCCCGGCGCGCCCCGCTTCGCCGGCGACTTCGCGGCGGTGCTCGCCGCCGCCGTAGCCGATGCCGCCGCGCTGGCCGAGGCCGGCTTCGATGCCCTCCTGGTGGAGAACTACGGCGACGCCCCCTTCTTCGCCGACGACGTGCCCCCGGTGACCATCGCCGCTCTGACCCGGGCGGTGGCCGCGGTGCGTGACGCCGCGACGCTGCCGGTGGGAGTGAACGTCCTGCGCAACGACGCTCTCGCCGCCCTGGCCGTCGCCGCCGCCACCGGCGCCGCCTTCATCCGGGTGAACGTGCTGGCCGGGTCGATGAGCACCGACCAGGGCGTGCTCACCGGACGGGCCGCCGAGGTCGCCCGCGCCCGCGCCGCCCTCTGCCCCTCCGTCTCCATCCTGGCCGACGTCTTCGTCAAGCACGCCGTGCCCCCGGCGACCCTGGCCCTGGAGCAGGCCGCCGCCGAGACCTGGGAGCGCGCCGCGGCGGACGGTCTCATCGTCACCGGGACGGGGACCGGCCATCCCACCTCCCTCGACGAGATCGCCCGGGTCGGGGCGGCCGCCCCCGGGGCGCCGCTCTACGCCGGGTCCGGAGTCGAGGCCGCCAACGTCGCCGCGGTGCTGCGCGTCGCCGACGGGGTCATCGTCGGCACCTCCCTCAAGCGGGATGGCGTGACCGTCGCTCCGGTGGATCCGGCCCGCGCCCGTGCCCTGGCGGAGGCCGCTCGGGCGTCGTCGGCGCCCTGAAGGCCGGTCACCGGGCCCACTCGGGCAAGGGCACCACTGCAACCCAGGCGGCGCCCACCTCCGGACGGCGCTGCAGGGCGTCGAGCGACCCCAGGCGCGTCCCGTCGGCCCCGTAGGCCTCCAGGGTGCCCCCCGCGGCCACCACCAGGAAGCTGCCGTCGGGCGACCAGGCCGCGCCGAAGCGCCGCGCCGACACCGGGGGGCTCAGGGCGGTGGCCCATACGAGGGATCCATCCACGCCGTAGACGCCGAGGCCGGGGGGATCGTCGGTGACCACCACCAGCCTCTCGCCGGTGACATCCCAGTCGGCCCCCGCCGACAGCGCCCCCGCCAGGGGCCACACCGCCCCGGTGTCCGGATCGGCGATCACGGCCGACTCCCCCACCCAGCCGGCCACCCGCACCGGCCCTCCCGCCGCCGGACGGAACCCTTCCGGGAGGGCGGCGGGCCGGGGGGGCATCCCCGGCGCCAGGCGCCACCACGCTTCCCCCTGGTCGATCCGTTCCCGGGCCAGGATCTCGTCGCCCACCGCCACCAGCGCCCCCCAGGCCCCCGAGGAGCGAACCAGGTCGACGGACTCCTCCCCCAGCAACCGAACCCCGTTCTCGCCGGCCGGCAGGGGGGCCATGGCCGCCACCACCGCCCCCCGCCGGGGGACGTAGGCCACCCAGTTCCCCGGCCCGAGGTCGGTGTAGGCGCCCCCCCGCCACGGCAGGGCGCGCCACGAGTCCCAATTGGCCTCACCGGGGACGGGGGAGAGCCGCCCCAGGTAGGCGTGGCTCGAGGAGACTGCCGCCGGCCGCCGCTCGTTGGGGACGGCCTTGGAGCCCAGGCGGGCGCCGTCGCGCAGATCGATCAGGTAGAGCACCCGGTCACTGCCGAGATAGGCCAGCGCGCCGTCGAGAGGGCTCCCGAAGGGCCCCTGCCAGAGCCCGGTGGTGGTGACCGTCGGCTCGCCGGGACGGAGGACCCAGAAGACGACGAGAAGCCCCGCCACCAGGGCGAGCACCACCGCCGGCAGGCCGCGGCGCCGCCCTCTCCCCTTCAGCCCCGCATTCTGGGGATCCATCTCGACACCGCCGCCCGATAGTCGCGGAAACCATCCCCGAAGGCCTCCAGCAGCCGCCGGTCCTCCAGAGGCTCGAGGCCGACCACCATCCACACCATCGCCACCAGGGGGATCATCCACATCACCCGCGGCTGCAGGGCCAGCGCCGGGCCCAGGGCGACCAGGACGATGCCCACGTGCTGCGGGTTGCGCACCCGGCGATACCAGCCGCCGGTCAACAGCACGGGCCCGGGCCGCACCCCGAGGAGCCGCACCCCGGCACGCGACAACTGGCGCCCGGCAGCGAAGACCACGGCGCTCCCCGCCAGCAGCGCCAGCGCCCCGAGAGCCAACGGGAGGACCGGCCGCCAGGCCAGGCGGAACACCCCGGCGTCGTCGCGCAGCAGGGCGGCCGGGAGCGCTCCCCCCCAAAGGAGCACGGTGGAGAACGTGAACCCGCCGGAGACCAGAGTGCTGCGCTGCACGGTGCCATCATGACACGCCGGCCCGCTCCGGGGCGTGTCACCCCACCCCGGTACCCTGAGGGCGATGCCGGCCCTCGACCTCTTCTCCCCTGCGGTCGCGGCCTGGTTCCGGGAGTCGTTCGGCACCACCACCCCGGCCCAGGAGCAGGGATGGCCGGCAATCGCCGCCGGCGGCCACACCCTCATCCATGCCCCTACCGGATCGGGCAAGACGCTGGCCGCCTTCCTGTGGGGCCTCGATCGCCTCTCCGCCGAGCCCGTCCCCCCGGCGCGCCGCCGCTGCCGCCTGCTCTACGTCTCCCCCCTCAAAGCCCTGGCCTACGACATCGAACGCAACCTGCGGGCCCCCCTGCGCGGCATCACCCGCCAGGCGGAGCGCCGGGGCACCCCGCGACCGACGCTGCTCACCGCCATGCGCACCGGCGACACCCCCGCCGAAGAACGGCGGGCGATGCGCCGGCACCCGCCGGACATCCTCATCACCACTCCCGAGAGCCTCTACTTGCTGCTCACCTCTGCGGCACAGGAGATACTGGCGCCGGTACGGTGGGTGATCGTCGACGAGATCCACGCCGTGGCCGGCACCAAGCGCGGCGCCCACCTCGCCCTGACCCTCGAGCGCCTCGAAGCGGCCGCCGAGGCGGCGCCGCAGCGCATCGGCCTCTCGGCCACGCAGCGCCCGCTCGAGGTCATCGCCCGTTTCCTCGGCGGAGGCACGCCGGACGGCGGCGGCTGGGTCCCCCGGCCGGTCACCGTCGTCGATGCCCCGCGCGA
>VGBK01000054.1 GCA_016870535.1 Actinomycetota bacterium
CGCCACCTCCCCCGCTGGGGCGGGGGAGGAGAGTAGGGCTTCCCCCTCCGGCCCTGGCGGGCCGCCTCCCCCGCTGGGGCGGGGGAGGAGACGAGCCCGGCTCCCCCTCCCGCTCCAGCGGGAGGGGGTCGGGGGGAGGGAAGCTGAGGGCGCGGCGGAGGTCTGGTCGCGCTCTCCGCTTTCCCCTCCCGCTCCGGCGGCTCGCAGAGCCTCGCCGCCGCCTCCCCCGCTGTGGTGGGGGAGCCACGAGGCGGCTCAAGGGCTCCGTGGGTGGTGTCGATACCACCTCGACCGGTCCGCCTCCCCGAGGGGTGAGTCGTGCCCTTCAGCGACGATGCCGAACTGCTCCGGCTCTTCCGGGCCGAGGTGGCCGAGCGCGCCGCCCGGTTGGTGGAGGGCGCCCGCGCCTGCGCCGGGGGAGCGGTCGTAGAGCGGGCACGGGCCAAGGACCTGTACCGGGAGGGTCACACCATCAAAGGCACGGCGCGAATGATGGGCTTCACCGCCGTCTCCGATGCCGGCAAGCTCCTCGAGGAGGCCTGGAAGGGGGTCGGCGACGGCGAGGTGTCTATGACTCCCACCCTCGCCGGGGCGCTGGCACAACTGGCCGCCGTACTGGAACCCGCCGTGGACGCCGACCCGGACCAGGGCCCGCCGGCTCTCGCCGAAGCGCTGCGCGCCGCCCGGGCGGCGCTCACCGGCGACGCCCACGGGGAAGATCAGTCGCCTCCCGAACGGCGGCGTCGGCCGGTGGAGAACGCCGACCTGGGCGGACTGCTCGGTTCGCTCGACGCCTGGGCCTTCGGCGAGAACGTCCGGGTGAACGCCGCCGGGCTCTTCCGGCTGATCAACGAGATCTGCTCGCTCCGCGTCGATGCCGGGGCTCTGGCGGCGCTGGTGGACGAGGTGACCGCGGCTCAAGGCGATGCCGACGCCGTCTCTTCCCGGCTGGCCCGTCTGGCCGACGCCGTGGCCGCCGCCGAGAAGACCCTGGAAGACCTCCAGACCCGGGCGGTGGACCTGGCCTCGAGCCCTCTCAGCGACATCACCAACACCTATCCGCAGTTGGTGCGCTACCTGGCCCGCAAGGCAGGCAAGGAGATCCGCTTCGAGTTGGTCGGCGACCACTTCGCCGTCGACCGCCTGGTTCTCGACGGGCTCTCGGACCCGCTGCGCCAACTGCTGGTCAACGCGGTGGAGCACGGCATCGAGCCGGCGGCCGAGCGGATCGCGGCCGGCAAGCCGCCGACCGCCACCTTGTCGCTGCGCGCCACCGTCGACCAGCATCGCCTGCGCCTGGTGGTAGAGGACGACGGCCGGGGAGTCGACTGGGATGCGGTGCGCACCAGTGCCCTGCGCCGCGGCCTGCTGCCCTCGCGTCGGCCGGGGGAGGACGACCTCATGGCGCTTCACGCCCTCCTGTTCTCGCCCCGCTTCACCACCGCGGCGCCTTCCGAACTGGTCGGGGACGGGAGCGGCCTGGCCAAGGTGGCGGCGGCCGTCGAGTCACTGCGGGGCAACGTGGCGCTGGACTCGGAGCCGGGTCGCGGCAGCCGGGTGACCATCACCGTGCCCACCTCGCGCTCGCTGCAGGACGTGGTGCTGGTGCGGGCCGCCGGGCAGACCTGGGGCCTTCCCGCCATCGCGGTTCTCGACACCCTGCCCGGCCCGCGCCGCTCCTCCGACGGGGCAGAGGCCGGGTTCACCTGGCAGGATGCCCCGCTGCCCCTGGTCCCCTTCGCTGAGGCGGTGGGCCTGGAGGAGGAGGAGGAGCAGTCCCGGGTGGTGGTCGCCTCGACGCCCGCCGGTCCGGTGGGCCTGCTGGTAGCCGCGGAGATCGGACGCCGGCAGGTGGCGGCGCGCGAGATGGGCGCCCTGCTCGACGGGGCCCCCCACGTCACCGGCGCCGCCCTGCTCGGCGGAGGCGATGTGGTGGTGCTGGTGGAGCCGTCCGGCCTGGCCGAGGGGTCCCGGCTGTACCCGGAGCCTGCCGGGCCGCGGCCGCGAGTCCTGGTGGTGGACGACTCCCGCGGGGCCCGGCAGGTGGTGGCCCAGGCCCTGGGCCTGGCCGGCTTCGAGGTGGATTCCGCCGGCAGCCCCACCGAGGCTCTCAGCGCGCTGGCAGCCCAGCGCTACGACGCCATCGTTGTGGACTACGTGATGCCCACTATGGACGGGGCCACTCTGGTGCGGCAGGTGCGGGGGATGGGCATCTATGCGCCGGTGGTGGTCATGTCGGGCCAGGCCACCGAGCGCGACCGGGACCGGGCGGTGGCCGCCGGGGCCGATGCCTACTTCGACAAGAGCGATGTGCGGCGGGGGGCTTTGGCGGCGGCCCTGCACAACCTCGTGGCCGGCCCTCCCGTCGGCGGCGGGCGCTGAGACCGGCCCCGCCGGGCGCCCTACCCCAGAGAGCGAATCACACCGTTCGGATTCGAGCCGGAGGGGTTCCGTATACTCGGCTCCCCTTGGACGAGTCTCCTCTCTTCGCCGACTTGAACCCCACCCAGCGGGAGGCGGTGGCCGCCACCGATGGTCCCCTGCTGGTGGTGGCCGGCGCCGGTTCGGGCAAGACACGGGTGCTCACCTACCGCATCGCCCACCTGATCCGCGACCGGGGCGTCTCCCCGTGGTCGCTGCTGGCCATCACCTTCACCAACAGAGCGGCCGACGAGATGAAGCAGCGGGTGGGCGCCCTGGTGGGCGGGGTGTCCCGCGGCATGTGGGTATCGACCTTCCACAGCGCCTGCGTGCGCCTCCTGCGGCGCGAGGCTCCCCGTCTCGGGTATCGCGCCAACTTCACCATCTACGACGACCTCGACTCCCGCCGCGCCGTGGAGTACTGCCTGCGGGACCTGGACCTCGACCCGAAGCGGTTCCCTCCCCGGGCTCTCCACGCCGCCATCGGCAAGGCCAAGAACGAACTGGTCGACTTCGAGTCGTTCGCCTCCTTGGGGAGCGGCCCCTACCACGAACGGGTCGCCGACGTCTACCGCCTGTACCAGCAGCGCCTGCTCGAAGCGTCGGCCATGGATTTCGACGACCTGTTGATGGTGACGGTGGAGCTGCTCGGCGCCTTCCCTGAGGTGCTGGAGCACTACCAGGAGCGCTTCCGCTACCTGCTGGTGGACGAGTACCAGGACACCAACCACGCCCAGTACCGGCTGGTGCAGCTGCTGGGAGCCGGACACCGCAACGTGTGCGTGGTGGGCGACTCCGATCAGAGCATCTACGCCTTCCGCGGTGCCGACATCCGCAACATCCTCGAGTTCCAGAGGGACTACCCGGACGCCCGGGTGGTGGTGCTCGACCGCAACTACCGGTCCACCCAGACCATCCTGGATGCGGCCAACGCGGTGATCTCCCACAACCGGGGGCGGCAGCCCAAGCACCTGTGGACCGACCTGGGAGTGGGGGACCCCGTCACCGTCTACCGGGCGCAGGACGAGCACGACGAGGCCGCTTACGTCGCTGAGGAGGTAGGGGTGCTGAGCGACGCCGGTGTGCCGCCGGCGGGCGTCGCCGTGTTCTATCGCACCCACGCTCAGTCCCGGGTGCTCGAGGAGGTGCTGGTCCGCTACGGGGTGCCGTATCAGGTGATCGGCGGCCCGCGCTTCTACGAGCGCCGAGAGGTCAAGGACGTCCTCGCCTACCTGCGGGTGGTGGTGAACCCATCGGACGAGGTGGCGCTGAAGCGGATCATCAACGTGCCCAAGCGGGGCATCGGCCTCACCACGGTGGGCCACCTGGAGCGGGCGGCGGAGGCCGGGGAGGAGGGTTTCTACGGGGCGCTGCTGGCCGCCGGGGAGAACCCGAGGCTGGAGGCCCGGGCTCGCCGGCAGATCGCCGACTTCCTCGCCGTGCTGGAACGCCTCGGGACGGCCGCGGAGCAGGGCCCGCGAGCGGCGCTGGAGGCGGTCCTGGCCGACACCGGCTACGAGGCCGAGTTGCAGGCCGAGGGGACCATCGAGGCGCTGAGCCGCGTCGAGAACCTCCGGGAGCTCCTGTCGGTGGCCACGGAGTTCGAGGAGAGCGGCCCGCTGGGAGGCGCCGGGGACGAGGTGTGGGAGGAACTCGGCGGTCGCCGCCGCCTGGAGCTGCTCTTGGAGTCGCTCAGCCTGGCCTCCGATGTCGATTCGCTCGACGAGGAGGCGGGGCGGCTCACCCTCATGACCCTCCACAACGCCAAGGGCCTGGAGTTCCCCGTAGTGTTCATCGCCGGGCTGGAGGAGGGGGTGTTCCCCCACGTCCGCTCGCTCGGCGACCCGGGAGAACTGGAGGAGGAGCGCCGCCTGGCCTATGTGGGCCTCACCCGGGCCCAGCGGCGCCTCTACCTGACGCTGGCCACCACCCGGAACCTGTGGGGGGCGCCGAACTACAACTCCCCGAGCCGCTTCCTCGACGAGATCCCTCGGGCGCTCCTCGCCGAGGCGCCGGAGCGGCGCCGCCGAGCCCGGCTGGAGGCGGCCGAGCCGCGGCCGACCCTGTCGGCCGCCGAGGTGACCGTCGGTGACCGGGTGCGGCATCGCACCTGGGGTCCCGGGCAGGTGGTGTCGCTCAAGGGCGAGGGGGATGGGACGGAAGCGGTGGTGGAGTTCGAGGAGGCCGGCCGCAAACGCCTCCTGCTGGCCTGGGCGCCGCTGGAGAGGGTGGTGTGAGGGCCGTTCGCCGGCGGAACCGGTAGCGTTGGCGGCAGCGTCCTATCCGGAGACGAGCCGGCCGAAGAAGAGGAGGGGGTCATGGTCCCCGTGCGGTTCCTGCTGATCGCTCTGCTTCTGGTGGTGACGGTGGCCGCCTGCGGCGGCGGAGACGACGCCGCCATGACCACCGGGGGCTTCCCCTCGACCACGATGGCGGCGCCCACCACCGTTCCCGCGGGCCTCCCGGCCGGCCCGGGACAGGAAGGGGAGTCGCCGGCGGGTCGCGACACCGACTCCCAGGGGGTGGTGGCGGTGCTGCAGCCCGGCGACTTCGGCCGTTCCATCGTGTACACCGCCAGCCTGCAGATCGAGGTCGACGATGTCGTTGCCGCCGGGCGGCAGGCCCTGGTCGAGTTGCAGGGCCTCGGCGGGGTGCTCTTCGGGCAGGAGACCACCAGCGGGCCCGAGCCCCGGTCGGTGCTGACCATCAAGGTGCGGCCGGAGAACTTCGCCGCCGCCCTCGATCGCCTCGCCGGCCTCGGGACGCTGCTGAACCAGAACGTGTATGCCGACGACGTCACCGAGCGGGTGGTCGATCTACGGAGCCGCATCACCACGGCGGAAGCCAGCGTGGAGCGGCTGCGCACCTTCCTGGCGGGGGCTACCGATCTCAAGGACGTGGCCGCTCTCGAGGGAGAACTGCTCCAGCGGGAGACCGACCTGGAGGTGATGCGCGGCCAGTTGCGTACCCTGGAGGACCAGGTAGCCCTGGCCACCATCGTGCTGATCCTCACCCAGCCTTCTCCGGATCCGGCGTTCGGCTTGCTGGTGACTGCCTACCTCGGGCACGACGAGGACATCCGCTGCCCGGGGGGCGACGAACTCGCCGTCGACGAGGGAGACCGGATCACCGTCTGCTACGAGCTGAGGAACACCGGCGATACCTTCCTGGGCGACATCGAGGTGCGCGACCCCGGCCTCAATGCCCGGTTCGACCAGCTGCGCGCGGTGCAGGGCGATCCCGCGGCCCCGCTGCCTCCCGGGGGCCGCCTGATCCTGGCCTTCCAGACCAGGGCCGATCCCGACCGCTGGATCGGGCCCCAGGTTCGGGCCACGGCGCTCGATGCGGCGGGGACTCCCCTGTGGCAGCAGGTGGAGATGGTCGACCTGGGAGAGGTGAGCCTGCAGGTGGCGCCCGACACCTCGCTCCCCGGCTTCGGCGACGCTCTGGGCGCGGCCTGGAGCGGCCTGCAGCGGTTCGGCGGAGCACTGGTGGTGGTCGGCGGGGCGCTGCTGCCCTGGCTGTGGGTGCCGGTGCTGCTGGCGGCGGCCTGGTGGTGGCGGCGGCGGCGGCGCCGGGCAGCGCCGGCGCCGGCGGTTCCCCCGGCGCCGCCGGTCGAGCCGGCGGAAGAGTGAGCCGCAACCGGAACGGGCGGTGAGGCCCGGACCGGCGCGGCTTGGGCCGGGGGCGGAGCGGTCGCCGGTGGCCCGGCGGACGCGTGGCGGGTGGTCAGCGGGGCGGGTCTACCGAACGCTCCCGCCAATGGCCGTGGGCGGCAGTGATGTGGTGGCGCATGGCGGTTTCGGCGCGTGCCGGATCGCGCGCCGTGATGGCCAGGACCAGCTCGTGGTGTTCGGCCGCCGACTGCGGGCCCCGCTCGTCCAGACGGTCGAGGGCGGTGCGGGGGAACTTGGCCCAGAGAGAGGCGACGATGGTCTCGGTGATCGGCTGACGGGCGAATGCCCACACCGCCTTGTGGAGCCGGAAATTGACCCGGCGCGTCTCGCGCACGTCGCCCGCTTCGACCGCGCGACGGAACTGATCGTCGAGGAGATTGAGGGCGGCCGCCTCCTCGGGGGCGGAGGCGACTGCGGCAATGCGGGCGAGTCGTCCCTCCAGGTCCAGGCGCAGGTCGAGGACCTCGGGGAACCAGTCGACCTGGGGTTGAGTCACCCTGAACCCGATGTGGGCATGAGACTGCAGGTAGCCCTCGGACTCGAGTTGCCAGATGGCTTCGCGAACGGGGGTGGCGCTGATGCCGAGGAGTTCGGCGATCTCCTGCTGCCGGACCTGGCTGCCCGCCGCCAGGTCCCCGGCCACGATCATCTCACGCAGTCGGTCGGCGGCGAACTGCCGCTTGGTCACGTACTCCGGCGGGGTGGGTTGCGCGAGGGGGAAAGCCCCCAGGCTGGGCAACACGTACGGCACCTCCGGTGCGATCTGGGGCGAAAGGAGTCTGGGTGGTAGGTTGCCTCGGCGGGTACTCCGATATTACATTGTATATTGTCTGGGTCGTGAGCCAAAGGAGGACCCGATGGGACGTCTGGACAACAAGATAGCCGTAGTGACCGGAGCCGCGCGCGGCCTGGGCGCGGGCGTGTGCCGCCGACTGGCGCAGGAGGGCGCGGTGGTCGTCTGCGCCGATGTGCTCGATGCTTCCGCGACTGCTGAGTCACTGGCGCCGAGCGCCTCGGGCCAGAAGCACAAGGCGATCTACCTCGACATCAGCGACACCGCCGCCGTCGAGAAGGCGATCGCTGAGCTGAACGCGGAGTACGGGCGCCTCGACATCCTGGTGAACAACGCAGGCATCAAGCAGCCCATCGGCGACGTGATCGATACCACGGATGAGACCTTCGAGAAGGTGTTCTTCACCAACGTGCGCGGCACCCTGGCGATGAGCCGGGCCGCCGGCCGGATCATGAAGCAGCAGAAGTCGGGGCGGATCATCAACGTTGCCTCGCAGGTCGGCAAGCGGGCTTGGCCCGGCTGGGGGACCTATTCGGCGAGCAAGTTCGCCATCCTGGGCTTCACCCAGGCCATGGCTCTCGAGATGGCGCCCTACGACGTGACGGTCAATGCCATCTGCCCCGGGACCATGGATACGGACATGACCAAGGGCGGATTCGGCATGGCCGCCGAGCAGAAGAAGCGCGACGCGCAGGAACTGCTGCAGGAGCACATCGACCTCGACATCCCGATGAAGCGCCTCGGCACGGCCGACGACGTCGGCGCGATG
The DNA here is from genome assembly GCA_016870535.1 of Actinomycetota bacterium. Lineage (GTDB taxonomy): Bacteria > Actinomycetota > Acidimicrobiia > Spongiisociales > UBA11373 > VGBK01. The sequence goes on from VGBK01000054.1 coordinate 7,661, forward strand.
GCGGTCTTCCTGGCCTCGGACGACGCCAGCTTCGTCACCGGCGCCGGCCTCAACCTGACGGGCGGCGAGCAGATCTGGTTCTGAGCCGGCCCGCAACGCAATAGACCGTCGATCAGAGGAGGTCCCGAATGGTGGCCGGAACGATGATGGCCGCTGTCTACCACGGCAACCGCGACATCCGGGTGGAAGAGGTGCCGACGCCGACTCCAGGGCCCGGAGAGCTGCTGTTGGAGGTGCATTCGGCAGGGGTCTGCGGCACGGACGCGTCCGAGTACGCCAAGGGCCCGTTCCAGTACCCCATTGCGAAGCGGCATCCGGTCACCGGCCACCTCGGGCCCTTCATCCCCGGCCACGAGCCCAGCGGGCGAGTGGTCTCGTGGGGCACGGGTGTCACCGGCTACGCCGAGGGCGATCTGGTTGCCAGCGGCGCCGGCATCTCCTGCGGGGAGTGCCCTGCCTGCCGAGTTGGGCACACCAACTTCTGCAAGACCTACAACACGGTCGGCCTGCAGCGCAACGGGTCGCTGGCACAGTACTGCGTCATCCCGGCCTCCTGCTGCCTGAACGTCACTTCTCTCGGGCTGACCGATGACGCCGCGGCTCTCTCTCAACCCATGTCGATCGCCGTTCACTCCACCCGCCAGGGGCTGCTGCAGCCCGACCAGCACGCCCTGCTGGTGGGGGCGGGCGGCATCGGCGCTTTCATCGTCTACTGCATTGCCCAGACCGGGGCTCGGCTGACGGCGGTGGACCTCGATGCCGAGCGACTCGAGATCGCCCAGCGGCTCGGGGCCCACACCGTGATTCAGGCGCCGCCGGAGGTGCCGCTGCGGGAGACGCTCGAGGGCAAGATCGACCAACCCATCGACGTGGTCTACGAAGCCACCGCCAAGGAAGGGTCGGTGGCGGCGGCTATGGAGCTCCTGGTGCCTCGGGGCCGTCTGGTCATGATCGGGCTCACCGGTGGGCTCATGCCGGTGGATCTGCGGCGGCTGACGCTGCGCGAGGTGGCTCTCGTCGGCACCATGGCTCATGCTTTCCCCGCCGACTTCCCCGAGGCGGTGCGGCTGCTGGGAACCCGGCAGGAGGGCTGGAACGATCTGGCTCCGCGTGCCCTGCCCCTGACCGATCTTGTCGAAGGGGCCCTCATCCCGATGGCCGAAGGCCGGAGCAAGCGCATCAAGACGCTGCTCGATCCTTGGGCCGACGAGCCGCGGCCGACCGTCACCTGAGGAGAAGAGCGGTGCCCTTCGGCAATGTGAAAGGAGTTTCGAGATGGCCGACATGAGATCTGAGTTCCCGGTAGCCACCACGCCGGCTCCCGGGGTAATGGGGGTCGACTGGGAGGAGCGGGTCAATTTCAGCCGGATGCGCGACTACCGGCTCGCCCGGGTGCGCGAGGCGCTGAACCAGACCGACCTGGGGGCGGTGCTCGTCTTCGACACCGCCAACATTCGCTACCTGACGGCGACCCACATCGGCTACTGGGCTTTCAACAAGACCGAGCGCTGGGGCCTGCTCACCCGTACCGGTGAGCCCTGGATCTGGGACTTCGGTTCGGCGGCCCGGGTTCACCGTACGCAGTGCACCTGGCTGATCCCCGAGCACTCCCGCGGCGGCAACACCGGCCTGGCCGGGTCGATCACCCCCAGCGTGGGTTTGGTCGCCGGCGCCGTTGCGCAGATCAAGGAGGTGCTCGAGGCCGAAGGGGTGCTCGGAATGCCGATCGGCGTCGACATGGCCGAGACCGAGATGTTCTTGGAACTGACGCGCGCCGGGATCGAGGTGCGCAACGGGCAGCAGGTGATGATGGAGGCCCGGGAGATCAAGAACCAGGACGAGATCATGCTGCTGACCCAGGCGGCGGCCATGGTCGACGGCATCTACCAGGACATCTACGAGGCCCTGAAGCCGGGGGTGCGGGAGAGCGACATCGTCGCCATGGCCCACAAGCGGCTGTTCGAGATGGGCTCGGAGCAGGTCGAGGCGATCAACGCCATCTCCGGCGAGCGGGCGAACCCGCATCCGCACGTCTTCTCCGACCGGCTGCTCCGACCGGGGGACTCGGCTTACTTCGACATCATCCACTCCTTCAATGGCTACCGCACCTGCTACTACCGCACCTTCGCCGTGGGCCGGGCCACCCAGGCCCAGCGCGATGCCTACAAGCAGTGCCGGGAGTGGCTCGATGCCGCCATAGAGATGGTGAAGCCGGGGGTCACCACCGACCAGATCGCCCGGGTCTGGCCCGAGGCCCCCGAGTTCGGCTTCCCCAACGAGATGGAGGCCTTCGGGCTCCAGTTCGGCCACGGCGTGGGTGTGGCCGTGCACGAGCGGCCGGTGATCAGCCGCCTCAACTCCCTGGTGGAGCCGCTGGAGCTCAAGGAGAACATGTTCTTCGCCCTCGAGACGTACTGCCCCGCCGCCGACGGTCGCTCGGCAGCTCGCATCGAGGAGATGGTGGTCTGCACGAAGGACGGGCCGAAGGTGGTCACTCTGTTCCCGGCCGAGGAACTGGTGATCGCCAACGCGTACTGATGGCGTCGGCGCACCGGGGAACAGCCGGGATCCTGGCGGGGTCCCGGCCGCCGGGTCGTCGGGTCGGCTTGAACTAGAAGGCCGGGTACGAGGTGGCTCGGGCGAGCCCCCGTTCCAGGGACGATGAGGAAGGAAGATCATGAGCGAGGCCCTGAAGGTCGGTTTTGCCGGGATCGGGCGGATGGGGAGCCCCATGGCGGCCAATGTGGCCAAAGCCGGCTTCCCGCTGACGGTGTGGAACCGCACACGCTCCAAGGCGGAGGCGCTGGCCGTCGAAGTCGGCGCCTCCGTCGCGGACAAGCCGGCCGGCCTGGCCGGCTGCGACGTGATCATCACCATGATGGCCGATGGGCCGGCGACCGAGTCGGTGTACGAGGGGCCCAATGGGCTGTTGGCGGCTCTCACCCCGGGGAAGGTGTGCGTCGACATGGCCACCCTGGCGCCCTCGCATATGCGCTCCCTGGCGGAGCGGGCGGCGGGGAAGGGAGCCGGTTTCCTCGACTGCCCGGTGTCGGGGAGCATCGCCCTGGCCACGGCGGGCACGCTGACCCTCATGGTCGGTGGCGAAGCCGCCGTTCTCGAGCGGGTGCGTCCCGTTCTCGGGGCCATGGGGGCGAAGATCTACCATATGGGCGGTGTCGGCACGGGGGCGACGATCAAACTGGCGGTGAACTCGATCATCTTCTCTCTGGGCGAGGCGGTGGCGGAGGGCCTGGTCTTGGCCGAGCGGGCGGGGATCGCCCGTGCTACCGCCTATGAGGTCTTTGCCAATAGCGCCATCTCGGCGCCCTTCGTCCAGTATCGGCGCGAAGCCTACGAGCGGCCGGGGGAGATCCCGGTGGCCCTCCGCATGGTGCTCGCCGTCAAGGACCTCGACCTCGCCTTGAGCCTGGCCCAGGAGGTCGGCGCTCCTCTGCCGCAGGCGAAGCTCAATCGCGAGATCTACCACGAGGCGGCCGGCGCCGGGTTCGGTGACTGGGACATGTCGGGGGTGGCCGAGTACTTCCGGAGGAAGGTCGCGGCCGACGGGGCATGACAGAGCGCGCCACGCCCCTTCCGCTTCAGGGCATCCGGGTTCTCGATGTGGCGCACGTCATCGCCGGGCCTCACCTGGCGGCGCGCCTGGGGGACTTCGGCGCGGATGTGGTGAAAGTGGAGCACCCGCGCGGCGGGGACACCAGCCGTCAGCTCGGGTGGAAAGTGGGCGGGCAGGCCCTGTGGTCGAAGCACCTGGGGCGGAACAAGAGATCGGTGACCCTCGACCTGTCCGTTCCGGGAGGGCAGGATCTCCTGGCGGGGCTGGCGGGCTCGGCGGATGTGCTGATCGAAGCGTTTCGGCCGGGAGTGATGGAGGGGTGGAACCTGGGCCCGGAGCGGCTCTGCGCCCGGAACCCCCGGCTGGTCTACGTGCGGTTCTCCGGGTTCGGCCAGACCGGGCCCTACGCTCAGCGCCCCTGTCTCGGCACGGTGGCGGAGGCCATGTCGGGGTTCGTGCACATGAACGGGGTCCCCGGCCAGCCGCCGCTGCTGCCTCCCGTCGCGCTGGCGGACGAAGTGGCGGCGCTGTTCGGCTGCTATGCAGTGATGCTTGCGCTGTACGCCCGCGACGCTCGCGGCGGCTCGGGGCAGGTGGTCGACATCTCCCTCGTCGAGACCCTATTCAACATCCTGGGACCGCTGGCACTGGCTCGCGACACTCTGGGAGTGGTCGTCGGCCCCACTGCGGGCGGTCTGCCGTTCTCGGCGCCGCGCGGCACCTACCGTACCGCTGAGGGGCGCTGGCTATCCCTGTCGGGTACCGCCCCGAGCAGCGCCCGCGGTGTTCTCCTGGCGGTCGGAGGCCCTCTTCTGGCTGAGGACGAGCGCTTCAGCACCGGCGAGGCCCGGCTGGCCAACGTCGAGGAACTCGATCGGCTGATCGCCGAGTGGGTGGGGCGGCACCGCCTCGAGGAGGCGCTGGAGGAACTGCGCGCGAAGGGAGTGGCCGTCGGGCCGGTGCTCGACGCGGCCGGGGTGATGGACGACCCGCACTTCCAGGAGCGAGGCATGCTGGTGCCGATGGCCGACCCGGACCTGGGGGAGGTGCGAGTGCCGGCCGTGCAGCCGCGCCTC
>VGBK01000055.1 GCA_016870535.1 Actinomycetota bacterium
ATGCGGCGCGCCGGCCGGGTGGTCGCGGAGGTGCTGGCCGCGGTGCGGGAGGCAGCCCGGCCCGGCACGGAGTTGCAGAGCCTCGACCGCCTGGCGGCCTCGATCGCGGCGAAGCGCGGCTGCCTGCCTTCATTCCTCAACTACCACGGCTACCCGGCCCACATCTGCCTGTCCCCCAACGACACCATCGTGCACGGCATCCCCGACAAGCGGCGCCTGCGCGAGGGCGACATCCTGTCGGTGGACATGGGGGTGATCTCCGAGGGCTGGCACGGCGACGCCGCGGTCACCTTCGGCATCGGGGAGATCTCCCCCGAGGCGCAGCGCCTCCTGGAAGCCACCGAGAAGGCGCTCTGGGCCGGCATCGAGCAGTGTCGCGACGGGAACCGCCTGGGGGACGTGGGCCACGCCATCTCGGCGGTGGGCGAGGCCGCCGGCTTCGGGGTGGTGCAGGAGTACACCGGGCACGGCATCGGCCGCCAGATGCACGAAGAGCCGCAGGTGCTCAACTACGGGGAGCCGGGCAAGGGCCTGCGGCTGAAGCGGGGGATGGCGGTGTGCATAGAGCCGATGTTCAATCTCGGCAGCCGCCACACCAAGGTGCTGGACGACGGATGGACGGTGGTGACCGCCGACGGCAGCCCCTCGGCTCACTTCGAGCACACCGTGGCCATCACCGCCTCCGGCCCCGAGGTGCTGACGCTGCCTTAGGGGCCGCGCGGATTGGGCGAGCGGATTGGGCGAGCGGAGCGAGCCCCATCCGCCGGGCCCCCGCCCGAAGGCGCAGCCTCTTCGGGCGGAACAGACCAGACAGCGGGCGAAGCCCACCGCCTATCCGCTGGCCCCCTTAGGTGGGAGGGCGCTCGGGGAGGTCCGCCGGCGGGATCACTTCCCGCAGCCGGGCCCGGATGGCTTCGAGGGCGGGCCCGGCCTCTCCAAGATCCTCCTGCAGAGGCCACAGGTCGAAGAGCATCGGGCGGATCTCGTCCTCCGTCGCCCGCCCCAGGCTCACCGCCGTCTCCACGGCGTAGATCAGGTCGCGGAAGGCCGCTTCCGGGCCGGCGGGCAGGGGGCCGCCGAGGATGGCCTCGACGGTAGCCGCCTCCTCGTCCGCCAGGGCGGCGTCCTCCCGGGCGAAGAGGGCTTCCATGCCGGCCAGCGCCTCGCCGGGGAGGCGCCATCCGCACCCGCCCAGGTTCTCCTCCAGGTGGGCGAGGCGGCGGGGGCCGGTGAGGGCGCAGACGACTTCCGGCTGGGCCAGCACCCAGGCGACGGCCACCTGTGCCGGGGTGCGGCCCAGGTCCCGGGCGAGGCCGGCCAGGTGCTCCGCGATCCGCCGGCCCGAGGCGAAGCGAGCCCGCTGGAACAAGGGATCGTAGAGACGGATGTCGCCCGGCTCGAAGGCGGGGGCGGGCCCGATGGTGCCGCTCAGCAGCCCCCGGCCGGTGACGCTGAAGGCGATGGCGGCCGGGCCGCCGTCGCCGCAGAGGGGCAGCAGGGTGCGCCGCGCCTCTCGAGCCGCGGCGCTCAACTCCATCAGGAGGGAGAAGGGCTCTCCCACCTCGAGGTAACGGGCCACCCGGTGGGCCGGCAGATGCCCCACCCCGTAATGGCGGATGAGGCCGGCGGCGCGCAGGGACTCGAGGGCGGCCACCGTCTCCTCCACGGGAGTGCCCGGATCGTCGAAGTGGACCTGCAGCAGGTCGATCCGGTCTGTCCGCAGCCGCTGCAGGCTGCGCCGGCAGGTGGCCTCGACCGCCTCCCGACTCAGGCACGGCGGGGCGCCTTCGGGGGAGCCGACCTTGGTGGCCAGCAGCACCTCGTCGCGGAAGGGGCGCACCGCGGCGCCGAGCACCGCCTCGGCGTCGCCGTAGTTGCCCGCGGTGTCGAAGAAGGTGACGCCCAGGTCGTGGGCACGGCGCAGCAGGGCGATGAACGCCCCCGGGTCGACGGAGCCGTAGGCCCCGGCCAGGGCGTAGCCCCCGACGCCTATGGCCGACAGGGCCAGGCTGCGATGGGTCCGGTACTCCATGGCCGCTCTCCCGAGCAGCGGTCCTCAGCCGGGGAGCACCCGGTAGACGTCGTCCCCTTCGCGCGCCTTGCCGGCAACCTTGATGCCCACGGAGTCGCCCGGCTTCACCCTGGTCACCGGCTCGTGCTCGATCTGCATCGACGCCACCGTCTCGGTGAAGTCGGTGAGGTGGCCGATGACGTGGATGGCGTCCCCGACGGCCAGTTCCCCCGTCATCTCGATGGCGATGACGCCCGCCTTGTTGAAGTAGTGGCTCACTGAGCCCACGAGTTCCTCGGACACGCGATCCTCCTCGCGCCGCTGGAGGGGACATTCTGCCTTGAGACGAGCGCCGATGCGGCCCGGGAGGGCCCCGGGGCCTATCCTGCTGACTTCGACGATCGAGGGGGTCATCCGTGATCGCCATTCTGGGGGCCGGCCATTCGGGCCGGGCCATGGCCGGCGAACTGGGCCGGCGCGGGGCCCCGGTCGCCCTGTGGAACCGGACCAAGGCCAACATCGCCGTGCTGCGCTCCCGCGGCGGGGTAGAAGTCGACGGAGAGGTCGAGGGCTTCGGCCCGGTGGCGCTGATCACCGACGATCTGGAGCAGGCCCTGGCCGGGGTGCGGGTGGCCGTCGTCTGCGTCCCCGCCTTCGCCCATCGTGAACTGGCGGAGCGCTGCGCTCCCTACCTGGGCGAGGGCCAGATGGTGGTGCTCAACCCCGGCCGGACTTTCGGAGCGCTGGAGTTCGCCCGGGCACTGGCGGCCGCGGAGGGCGCCCGCGGGGTGTTGGTGGCCGAAGCGGCCACCAACTTGCTGACGGCTCGCTCTGCGGGGCCGGCGCAGTCGTACATCTCCCGCATCAAGCACGCCGTCCCGGTGGCGGCCCTGCAGGCGGAGCGCACCCCAGAAGTGGTGGAAGCGCTGACCGAGTGGTACCCCCAGTTCACCCCGGCGAACAGCACCTTGGAGACCTCCTTCGCCAACGTGGGGGCGGTCATCCACCCGGCGATCACCCTGCTCAACGCGGCGCGCATCGAAAACGACCAGGGCCGCTTCGAGTTCTACATGGACGGCATCAGCCCGCGAGTGGCCGAGGTGCTCGCCGCCGTCGACCGGGAGCGCAAGGCGGTAGCCGCCCTGCTGGGGGTGGAGGTGCCCAGCCTGGTGGAGTGGCTGGCCAGCGCCTACCGGGCCACGGGAAGCGACCTCTTCGAAGCGGTGCGGGCCAACGAGGGCTATCGGGGCATCACCGCCCCGTCCACCCTGGAGCACCGCTACATCCTCGAGGACGTGCCGATGAGCCTGGTGCCCATCGCCTCGGCGGGCCGGGCCTTCGGTCTGAACACCCGGGCCATCGATGCCCTCATCTTCCTCGCCGGCATCATCATGGACACCAACTACTGGACCCGGGGGCGGACGCTGGAGAGCCTGGGCCTGGCCGGGCTGAGCCCGGGGGAGATCCGCCGCATCGCCGAGACCGGGGAGTGGGATGCCTGAGGCGCCGCTGGTGGTGGGCGCCGCCCTGGGCGACTGCGTCCACACCGCGGGAGTGCTCAACTTCCTCGCCGCGGCCCGCCACGCCGGGTATCGCAGCGAGTTCCTGGGCCCGGCGGTGGCAGTGGACCGGGTGGTGGCGGCCGCGTCGGAGCATCGTCCCGACCTGCTGGCCCTGTCCTACCGCCTGACCCCCGATTCGGCGGAGCGCCTCTTCGCCCAACTGCGGGACCGTCTGGCGGAGGCGGGACTGGGGGGCCGGCGCCTGGTCTTCGGGGGGACCCCGGTGGTGGCCGAGGTGGCGGAGCGCAGCGGCCTCTTCGAGGCGGTGTTCGGCGCCCCCGGAGGGCCCACGGTCGAGGAGTACCTGGCCGGGGGAGCGGCGGGGCCGGGGCGGCGGGAGTGGGCTCAGACGCTGGTGGAGCGGTGCCGGGAGGCGGCGCCGCGCCCCATCATCCGCCACCACTTCGGCCTGCCCGGCGTCGACGCCACGGTGGCGGGGATCGAACGCATCGCCGCCGCCGAGGTGCTGGATGTGGTCTCACTGGGGCCCGACCAGAACTTCCAGGAGCACTTCTTCCATCCCGAGCGCATGGACCCGGCGCAGGATGGCGCCGGCGGGGTGCCGGTGCGCTCCGCCGACGACCTGCGGCAGTTGTACGCCGCCACCCGGCGGGGGAACTACCCGCTGCTGCGCAGCTACTCGGGGACCAACGACCAGGTGGCCCTGGCCGCGGTGCTGCACGAGGCGATCCAGAACGCCTGGTGCGCCGTTCCCGTCTTCTGGTACTCCGAACTGGACGGCCGGTCCGCTCGCTCTCTGGAGGACGCGATAGCCGAGCACGCCGCGCTGGTGGCCTGGTGCGCCGCCCATGGAGTGCCGGTGGAGCGCAACGACCAGAACCAGTGGGGGCTGCGCCACGCCTCCGACACGGTGCAGGTGGCCGCGTCGGCCCTGGCCGCCGGCCTCTCCGCCGCCGCCGGGGTGACCACGGTGGTGGTGCAGATGATGCTCAACAACCCGCCGGGGATCTCCCCGGCCATGGACGTGGCCAAGATGGCCGCCATGGAGCACCTGGTGCGGGCGCGGGTGGGCCCGGGGGTGGCAGTGCTGCGCGAGACGCGCGGCGGCCTGTTCTCCATGCCGCCGGACCCCGACCGGGCCCGAGGCCAGTTGGCGGCGGCGGTCCGCACCGGCATGCTGCTCCGTCCCGACATCCTGCACGTGGTGGGCCATACCGAAGCCCACCACCTGACCGGGCCCGGCGAACTGATCTCCTCCTGCACCCTGGCGCGCCAGGTCGTCGATGACGCCCTGCTCGGCCTGCCCGATCCCCTGGCCGATCCCCGGGTGGCGGCCCGGCGCGACCGCCTGGTCGAGGAGGCCGCCTTCCTGCTCGGCGCCATCGAGCAGCGCTTCCCGGGGGCGGCCGGCGGCGACCCGGCGGCGCTCGCCGGAGCGGTGCGTCGCGGCTACCTGGACGCCCCCTACCTGGCGGGGATCCCCGCCGCCCGGGGCGCCGCGGTGACGGTGGTCGACGGGGGCTGCGACGCCGTGGACGCCGTCTCGGGGGCGCCCCTGCCGGAGAGGGAGCGACTGGCCGCGCTCGGCTGAGGCCCGCCGACCCGCCGCGGCAGGCGGCGGGCGGGGCCCCCGCCGGTGGTTTCTCCTGATTTGTCGTGCCGACGCGCGTCCGGTACTCTTCCCGGTCGGCCCTTCGGGGTCCTCTTGGTGTGTTTACTGGAAGAAGCTGACGGCGTAGCGCGGTCGGATTGCCCCGTCGGGCCCCCCGGATCACCAGCAGGTGGCCGGGTTCGCCCGGCGGGCCCCGGCCGAGGAAGTGGACGCGATGAAGGTTCGCCCATCGGTGAAGAAGATGTGCGAGAAGTGCCGGATCATCCGGCGCCACGGTCGCGTCTGGGTCATCTGCTCCAACCCGCGGCACAAGCAGCGACAGGGGTGAACTAGATGGCGCGTATCGCAGGGGTCGATCTGCCCCGGGAGAAGCGAGTCGAGATCGGACTGACCTACATCTTCGGTGTCGGCTCCACCCGGGCGCGGGAGGCCTGCGATGCCCTGGGCATCGACCGGGACACGCGGATCCGCGATCTCACCGACGACGAGGTGGCGCGCATCCGGCAGTACGTCGATGCCAACTTCCGCGTGGAAGGCGACCTGCGGCGCGAGATCACCCAGAACGTGAAGCGCAAGGTCGAGATCGGCACCTACCAGGGGGTGCGCCACCGGCGCGGCCTCCCCGTTCACGGGCAGCGCACGCACACCAACGCCCGAACCCGGAAGGGGCCGCGGCAGGCCATTGCCGGCAAGAAGAAGACTCGGAAGCACTGAGGCCCGTGGAGGTGTAGGTGGCTGAGAAGAAGCGGACGCGACGGCGCGAACGGAGGAACATCCTCCACGGGCAGGCTCACATCACCGCCTCGTTCAACAACACCATCATCAACATCACCGACCTCGAGGGGAACACGCTGGTGTGGACCTCGGGGGGCACGGTGGGCTTCAAGGGCTCGCGCAAGTCCACTCCCTACGCCGCCCAGGTGGCCGCCGAGCAGGCCGCTCGCCGCGCCGGCGAGTTCGGGATGCGCAAGGTCGACGTGGTGGTGCGGGGTTCCGGGGCCGGCCGCGAGACCGCCATCCGCACCCTGCAGACCATGGGCATGGAGGTGACGGGGATCCGCGACATCACACCCATCCCGCACAACGGGGTGCGTCCCAAGAAGCGGCGGGGGAGGGGCTGAGGCATGGCACGCCACACTGAAGCGGTCTGCAGGCTCTGCCGTCGCGAGAAGACCAAGCTGTTCCTGAAGGGCGCTCGCTGCGAGTCCTCGAAGTGCGCCATCGAGCACAAGCCCTACCCGCCCGGCGACCACGGCCGCGGCCGGGTGCGCGACACCCAGTACCTGGTGCAGTTGCGCGAGAAGCAGAAGGCGCGCCGCATCTACGGGGTCCTCGAGAAGCAGTTCCGCAACTACTACCTCCAGGCCGCCCGGCAGAAAGGCATCACCGGGGAGAACCTGCTCCGGATCCTCGAGAGCCGTCTCGACAACGTGGTGTACCGGGCCTGCTTCGCCGAGTCGCGCTCCCAGGCCCGCCAACTGGTCGCCCACGGCCACTTCCGGGTCAACGGGCGCCGCGCCGACATCCCCTCGCACCGGCTGCGCCCCGGCGATGAGATCACCATGCGGGAGTCCAGCCGGAACCTGCTGGTGGTGCAGCACTCCCTCGACACCGCCGGCGGGCGCTCCAAGCCGGAGTGGCTGGAGATCGACGGCCCCGGCCGGCGGATCGTGGTCCACGCCCTGCCCAACCGGGCCCAGATCGACACCCAGGTACAAGAACAGCTGATCGTCGAGCTGTACTCGAAGTAGGGGGCAACACCAGTGCTCATCGTCCAGCGTCCCCAGATCGAGGAAACCCAGGTCACCGAGAGCCGCTCCCGGTTCACCATCGAACCGCTCGAGCCCGGCTTCGGCTACACCCTGGGCAACACCTTGCGCCGCACCCTGCTCTCCCGCATTCCGGGGGCGGCCATCACCACCGTGCGCATCGAAGGGGTGCAGCACGAGTTCTCCACCGTGGAGGGCGTCGGCGAGGACGTCGTCGACCTGTTGCTCAACCTGAAGCAGGTGGTGCTGCGCATCGACGCCCCTGAAGCCCAGCACACCCTGTACCTCTCGGCCAAGGGCAAGGGAGAGGTGACCGCCGCCGCCATCAAGTGCCCGGCCGGGGTCGAAGTGGTCAACGGCGACCTGCACCTCGCCACCCTGTCGGCTTCGGGGCGCCTGGAGGTCGAGATGACTGCCGAGCGCGGCGTGGGGTATCGGTCTTCCGAGCGGAACGCCCACGGCGACACCATCGGCATCATCCCCATCGATTCCATCTTCTCCCCGGTGCGCCGGGTCGCCTACACCGTGGAGAGCACCCAGGTGGGGATGATGACCAACTTCGATCGGCTCCTCCTCGACGTGCAGACCAACGGGGCGGTGACCCCGGGCGAAGCCGTCTCCTCGGCGGGCAAGACCCTCGGGGAGCTCATGGCCCTGTTTGCCGGGGTGGGCGAAGGCGTCGGCCTGGAGCTGGGCGACGTGATCACCGCCGAGGCCGCCTCTCCCGACCTCGAACTCCCCATCGAGGCGCTCGACTTGTCCGAGCGGCCGCGCAACTGCCTGCGGCGAGCGCAGGTGCACACCGTGGGGGAGCTCGTCACCAAGACCGAAGAGGACCTGCTGAACATCACCAACTTCGGGCAGAAGAGCCTGGAGGAAGTGGTGGCCAAGCTCGACGAACTGGGGCTGTCCCTGCGCTCGGCGCGGGACGAGGAGGTGCGCCTCTGATGCCCCGGCCCAAGAAGGGCCCCCGCCTCGGGGGGAGCCCCACCCATCACGACCTCATCCTGCGCAACCTGGCCCAGGATCTCTTCTGGGAGGGGCGCATCACCACCACCGTGACCCGGGCCAAGCTGGTGCGGCCCCTCGCCGAGCGCCTCATCAGCAAGGCCCGCACCGGGTCGCTCCACGCCCGGCGCCAGGTGCTCGCCGAGATCGAGAACCGCGAGGTGGTCACCAAGCTCTTCGACGAGGTGGCCCCCCGCTACGCCGGCCGTCCCGGCGGGTACACCCGCATCGTCCGCCTCGGGCCCCGTCGCGGCGACGGTGCCGAGATGGCGGTCATCGAGCTGATCTAGCCGGCTCCTGCCGTCTCAGGGGGAGTGCCGCGCCTCCGAGGCGAGGGGTGCCCCGCGGAGCGGCGGCGCCGCCTCACTCCGTCGCACAGGCGGGTTCTGCCGGCGAACTCAGGTAGCCGGCGGGGAACATCTCCGACTCCAGCAGCAACTCCCCGGCGTAGAGCGCCGGGTCGAGGGTGTCGGTGCGCCGCCAGGGAAGGCGAACCATCACCCGGAAGCCGGACGGCGGTCCGTCGGCGACGAACTCCCGCGGCAGGTACACCGCTACCGCCTCGATGAGCACCCCTTCCTCCTGAGCCTGGGCCCACTGGTCCTCCCAGTGGTTCCAGTACGACTGGGAGATGTGGAGCCCGGTGATGGGCGGAGCCAGGGAGCCTTCGGTATCCATGCGCCGGGCGCGGATGCCGGCGGCGTCGACGTAGGCAAAGCGCGACGGGTAGGTGGGCACGGGTTCGCCGGGCGGCCCCATGGTGATGTCGAGCACGCAGGCGAAGTCGCTCCTCCACAACGCCACGGCCACCCCGGGCAGGCCGGCCACGGCGGCGAGGGCGGCGGCGGTGGGCAAGGGGGTCGGGAGCACCAGGCCGTACACGGCGCACCCCTCGACGTCGTAGTAGCCGCAGGCGAGCCCGGCGGCTTCCGAGGTGCCGACGGAAGCGAAGGGTGAGCCGGACCCGCCGCAGGCGCCGAGGAGCAGCGCTCCGGCGAGGATCAGCACCGCGGCAGGCTTCATGGCGACCTCCGGGCTCGGGGCGGCAACTGCAGCGTAGGCCGCGCCGTCGCCCGGTGGGACCGGATCGTCAGGGCGCTATCTTCCCGGCGACCCCCGACGTTCGGAGCCCGACAGTGAGCCGCATCCGTCTGGCCCTTCACCTCCATCCCCAGCACGCCGACTACGCCGACCTGCGCCGGGCTGCCGTGCAGGCCGAGGAGATCGGCGTCGACATCGTCTACAACTGGGACCACTTCTTCCCGCTCTACGGCGATCCCGACGGGAAGCACTTCGAGTGCTGGACGATGCTGGCCTCGCTGGCCGAGGCCACCCAACGGGTGGAGATCGGGCCCCTGGTCACCTGCAACTCCTACCGCAGCCCGCACTACCTGGCCGACATGGCGCGCACCGTGGACCACATCTCGCAGGGGCGCCTGATCCTGGGCCTGGGCAGCGGGTGGTTCCGGCGCGACTACGAGGAGTTCGGCTACGAGTTCGGCACCGCCGGCGGGCGCCTGCGCCATCTGGCCGCCAACCTGCCGCTCATCAAGGAACGCCTGGCCAAGGGCAACCCGCCCCCGGTGCGGCGCATCCCCTTCCTCATCGGAGGTGGGGGCGAGAAGGTGACGCTGCGCCTCACCGCCGAGCACGCCGACATCTGGCACGGCTTCGGCAAGCCCGAGGAACTGGCGCACAAGAACCGGGTCCTCGACGGGTGGTGCGCCGAGTTGGGCCGGGACCCGGGGGAGATCGAGCGATCCGGCGGGGTGCCCGCGGCGGAGTTCGGCAACCCGGGCTACGGGGAGGCCCTGCTCGAGGCGGGCATCACTCAGCCGACCTTCGGCCTGGGCGGTCCCCGCTTCGACCTGGGCTTCCTGGGGGACTGGGTGGCCTGGAGGGACGAGCGCCACCCACGGTGAGGAGCCTCTCCCGGCTGTGCCGGGAGGTATGCGCTCGCCGCAGGCGCGCGCGGTGAGAGCCGGGCACAACGAAGCGCGTCCCGGCGCTCTGGGGCCTTCCCCCGGCCCTCTCCCCGGCCCTCTCCCGGCGAGCCGGGGAGGGAACGGGAACTCCGTATCCTTCCCGCCATGCTGCGGGTGATCCTTCAGGGCCTCCTCCTGCGCCGTGAGGCCTACCTGCGGATGGTGCTGGCCCGCGAGGGTGTGGCCGACGCCGCCCTGGTGGTGGGCGGGGTCTATCTGCTGCTGGCTCTCCCCGGCATCCTGGGTGCTGCAGGGCTCCTGGCCGTCGCCGGGTTCGTGGTGGGCGGGGTGTTCGGCTGGATCGTGCTCTCGGGCCTGACCTACCTGGCCGGCCGGCACGTGCTCGAGGGCGACGGCACCCTGCCCAGCGTCATGGCCGCCGCCGGCCTGGCGTTCCCGGCGCTGGCGATCTCGCTGGCCCTCCGCCCCTTCCTCCCCGCCCGGGTGGCCCTCGTGGCGGCCTCGGTCTGGCTGCTGGCCTGCCTGTGGCAGGCGGCCCGGGTCTCCCTCGATCTGCCCGGGGCCAGGGCCGCCGCGGCCGCCGCCGCCGGGTATGGGGGTTGGCTGGTCCTCGCCGTCCTGTCGGTGGTGTGATGCCTACCTACCGGATCGACCTGGCCTACGACGGATCGGGGTTCCGCGGCTGGGCGGCCAACGCCGGGGTGCGCACCGTGCAGGGATGCCTGGAGGAGGCGCTGGCCGTCGTGCGGCGCCATCCGGTGGAGACCACCGTGGCGGGGCGCACCGACGCCGGGGTCCACGCCCGCGGCCAGGTGGTTTCCTTCGCCATCTCCGCTGCCGTCGACCCGGCCCGCCTGCAGCGCGCGCTCAACCGTCTGCTGGCTCCCGAGGTGGTGGTCCGAACGGTGACCGAGGCTCCCGAGGGGTTCGACGCCCGCCGCTCCGCCCTCTCGCGCACCTACCGCTACTTCATCGACGACGGGCCCGTCCCCGACCCGGCGCGCCGGTGGACGGTCTGGCACTGCGGCGCCCGCCTCGACGAGGCGGCCCTGAACGCCGCCGCGGGGGCCTTCGTGGGAGAGCACGACTTCGCTTCGCTCTGCCGGCAGGCCGACGGCGCCTCGAGGGTGCGGCGGGTGTTGGCCGCCTCATGGTGGCGGGAACCCGACGGCCTGCTGGTGTACGAGGTGACCGCCTCGGCCTTCTGCCACCAGATGGTGCGCTCGATGGTGGCCCTCTGCCTGGAGGCCGGCCGGGGCCGCCTCGACCCGGCCGCGGTCCCCGGCATCCTGGAGGCGCGCCACCGGGGCGCCGCCCGGGGGGTGGCGCCGCCCCACGGCCTCACGCTCTGGGAAGTGGCCTACCCCTGAGTCTTCCAGGTAGCATGCTGGGGGATGCTGGTGGGGAAGTGGGACGCGGAGGCCACGGTTCCGGGCGGGGGGACCTACACCGGGCGCGTGGTGGGCCGCCGCGTCGGCCCCACCGTCGAACTGGAGTGGGAGGTCACCGCCGGGCACTACGTCGGCCTGGGGCTGGAAGCCGCCGGGGCCTGGTGGGTGGCCTGCGGCGAGGACTGGGACGGCCTGGGCTTGGCCCTCCTCTACGAAGGCGGCGCGGCGCGCTGGGCGCCGGCGCCGGGGCGGGGCGAGGCGGGGGCCACCACCCTGGTCTCCTGCGGTACGCGCTGCTGGGCGGCGGGGCCCGACACGGATCCGGGTTTTCCCTTCGACGCCGTGGGCTTGAACGAGTCCTGGTACCTACGTGAGGCGGAACTGCAGGGGGGGCCGGCCGGGCGCGGCCTGGCCCTGCCCTTCCCCGGAGGCCACGCCGTGGCCTGGTACCCGCTCTTCGAGCAGACGGTGATCCTGCGCTACGGCCCGGGCCGGGAGCCGGGTACGGTGGAGGCGATGTGGGGTCTCGGGGGGCACCACCGCCTGGCGGCCGAGACCCTGCGCCCGGTCGGCTGACCCGACCCGGCCGGACCCACCCGACGCGGAATTGCGGAGGCGGGGGGGGTCCGATACCATGCCCGCTCGCCCCCGCGTGGGGCGCTTTTCCGTGCCTGCAGCACGGTTCGCCACGCAGAGGATGTCCATGAGACGGCAGAAGACGTTCACGCCACGCCCCTCCGACGTCGAGCGCCGCTGGTGGGTGGTCGACGCCGACGGCCTCCCCCTCGGCCGCCTCGCCAGCGAGGTGGCCGTGGTGCTGCGCGGCAAGCACAAGCCCACTTTCGCCCCCCACTTCGACATGGGCGACTTCGTGGTGGTG